>NZ_JBHYMC010000023.1:19720-97120 GCF_042742535.1 Streptomyces sp. NPDC058880 | reverse complement strand
GCCGCCCCCTTCGGGCGGCCGGGGTCCAGCTGCAGGTGCGGTACGGGGCTCAGTCGTGCCAGGCCCCGGCCTCCTCCAGCAGCGGCTGGAGCGAGGCGAAGACGGCCGGGGTGGCGGCGAGCACCAGCTCGCCCGAGGCCGGCTCCCCCGGTCGGCCGCCGGTCACGGCGCCGGCCTCCCGGGCGATCAGGTCGCCGGCGGCCAGGTCCCAGGGGTTCAGCCCGCGCTCGTAGTAGCCGTCGAGCCGCCCTGCGGCCACGTCGCACAGGTCCAGGGCCGCCGAGCCGCCCCGCCGGATGTCCCGCACCAGCGGGATGATCCGCTGTGCCACGCCGGCCTGGTGCGCCCGCCGGGCCTGGACGTAGGCGAAGCCGGTCCCGACCAGCGCCTGGTCCAGCGGGGCCGCCGGACGGCAGGAGAGGCGGGCCGTGCCCAGCCAGGCGCCGCCGCCGAGCACGGCGTGGTAGACCTCCCCGCGCATCGGCGCCGCCACGACGCCCACCACGGTCTCGCCCCCGTACTCGGCAGCGATGGACACGCCCCAGCTCGGGAGCCCGTAGAGGTAGTTCACGGTGCCGTCCAGCGGGTCGACGACCCAGCGCACCCCGCTCGTCCCCGGGGTGTCGGCGCCTTCCTCGCCCAGCAGCCCGTCCTCGGGCCGCCGCTCGGCGAGGATGCCGGTGATCAGCTTCTCCGCGGCGATGTCCATCTCGGTCACCACGTCGATCGGGCTGGTCTTCGTGGCCGCCACCGCCAGGTCGGCCGGCCGGCCGTCGCGCAGCAGCGCTCCGGCCTGACGGGCCGCATCCATGCCGACGTCCAGCAGCTCGGCCTTCAGCTCTTCGGAGATCACGGTTCCTCTTCCTAGGCGTACGGGCTGTCCGCGCCCGCGGCGGCCGGCCGTGGGGCCCGCGCCGGGCAGCAGCCCACCGCGCACAGGTCGTGGCTCTGTCCCAGCGTGCCCACCCAGCACTCCCCGGCCGCCTCGCCCCGCTCCTTGGCGGCCCGCTCCAGCACGAGTTCGCGGACGGCCCCGGCGAAACGCGGGTCGGCGCCCACGGTCGCGGAGCGCGCGACGGGCAGGCCCAGCTCGGCGGCCTTGGCCGTGGCCTCGGTGTCCAGGTCGTACAGGACTTCCATGTGGTCGGAGACGAAGCCGATGGGGACCATGACGACGGCGGGGGCGCCCTCGGCGCGGAGGGCCTCCAGGTGGTCGCAGATGTCCGGCTCCAGCCACGGGATGTGCGGGGCACCGCTGCGGGACTGGTAGACCAGCCGCCAGGGGCGGGCGACACCGGTGCGCACCGCGACCGCGTCGGCGACGACCCGGGCGACGTCGAGGTGCTGCCGGACGTACGCGCCGCCCTCACCGCCCTCGGTGTGGTCCTCGACGGGGCCGGAGGTGTCGGCTGCGGCGGTCGGGATGGAGTGCGTGGTGAAGGCGAGGTGCGCCCCGGCGCGCACCTCCTCGGGCAGGGCGTCGAGCGAGGCCAGCACCCCGTCGATCATGGGCTCCACGAAGCCGGGGTGGTTGAAGTAGTGCCGCAGCTTGTCGACCCGCGGCGGCTCCACGCCGTCCCGCTCCAGCGCGGCCAGGGCGTCGGCCAGGTTCTCGCGGTACTGGCGGCAGCCCGAGTACGAGGCGTACGCGCTGGTGGCGAGCACGGCGATGCGTCGGCGCCCGTCGGCGGCCATCTGGCGCATCACGTCGTCCAGGTACGGGGCCCAGTTGCGGTTGCCCCAGTAGACGGGCAGGTCGAGCCCGTGTTCGGTGAAGTCCTTGTGCAGCGCGTCGAGCAGCTCGCGGTTCTGCCTGTTGATCGGGCTGACCCCGCCGAAGCCGAAGTAGTGCTGCCCGACCTCCTTGAGCCGCTCGCGCGGGATGCCGCGGCCGCGCGTGACGTTCTCCAGGAACGGCACGACGTCGTCGGGTCCTTCGGGCCCGCCGAAGGAGAGCAGCAGGAGTGCGTCGTACGGGGCGGCGGAGCCGGCGCCGGGGGTACGGAACTGGTCTGACATGCCTCGAATCCTGCCACCCGGCCCGCTCCCGGGAGAACTGCCCTGTCCGCGAGGCGGACTCCGACACAGGTAAGGTGAGCCTAAGTTCCGGTTCCCGGAAATTCTCCCGTGCAGCGCCCGGTCGACCGCCGTAATCTGTACGGGCTGATCTCGTCCCTTACGGAGGGCCCTTGCCCAGTCCCTACCGCGCGATATTCGCGGCCCCCGGCACCAAGGGATTCAGTGCCGCCGGCCTGATCGGCCGCCTGCCGATATCCATGGTCGGTGTCGGAATCCTGACCATGATCTCCGAGATCACCGGACGCTACGCGATGGCCAGCGCCCTCACCGGGACGCTCGCACTCGCCGCGGCCGTGATCGGCCCTCAGGTGTCCCGCCTGGTGGACCAGCACGGACAGCGGGCGGTCCTGCGGCCCGCCACCCTGATCTGCGTGGGCGCGGTCGCCCTCCTGCTGGTGGCCGCCGCGAACGGCTGGCCCGACTGGACCCTCTTCGTCTGCGCGGCTGTTGCCGGCTGCGTGCCCAGTGTCGGCTCGATGGTCCGGGCCCGGTGGACCACCATCTACCGCGACTCCCCGCGCGATCTGCACACCGCCTACTCCTTCGAGTCCGTCGTCGACGAGGTGTGCTTCATCTTCGGCCCGATCCTCGCCATCGGGCTGTCCACCACCTGGTTCCCCGAGGCCGGTCCACTGATCGCCGCCGTGTGCCTGCTGGTCGGCGTCTGGCTGCTCACGGCGCAGCGGTCCACCGAGCCCGCGCCGCACCCGCGCGAGGTGGACGGGAACCGCACCTCGGCCCTGCGCTCCCCCGGTCTGCAGGTCCTGGCGGCCACGTTCGTGGCGACCGGCGCAATCTTCGGTTCCATCGACGTCTCCACGCTGGCCTTCGCCGAGGAGCAGGGCCACAAGTCCGCCGCCAGCTTCATCCTGGCCATCTGGGCGGCCGGATCCTGCCTCGCGGGCATTGCCTTCGGTCTGATCCACTTCAAGGGCAGGGCCGAACCCCGCTGGGTACTGGGCATCTGTGCGATGGCCGTGAGTATGATCCCCCTCCTACTGGCCGGGAACCTTCCGTTTCTGGCCGTGGCGCTCTTCGTCTCGGGCCTCGCCATCGCTCCCACGATGATCACCACGATGGCCCTGATCGAGGCGCACGTACCACACGCGAAGCTGACCGAGGGCATGACCTGGATCAGCACCGGCCTCGCGGTCGGTATCGCGCTCGGGTCCTCCGTGACCGGCTGGGTCGTCGACGCGGCCGGCGCGCGGACCGGGTACGTCGTCTCCCTCTCGGCGGGGGCGGCCGCGGCGGCGGTTGCGTTCGCGGGATACCGCCGGCTGACGAGGCCGGCGCAAGGGGAGGAGCCAGCAACCGATGGGGACGGCGACAGCACGGAACGGCAGCACGGCGACCGCGTGGCGTAACTGGGCGGGCAACATCACCGCCACACCCGCCCGCGTGGTGACCCCGGCATCGGTCGGGGAGCTCCAGGAGGCGGTCCGCCGGGCCGCCGAGGACGGACTGCGGGTGAAGGCGGTCGGCACCGGCCACTCCTTCACCGCGGCCGCCGCGACCGACGGGATCCTCGTCCGGCCGCAGGCCCTGGCCGGGATCCGGTCGGTCGACCGCGCCGCGGGGACCGTCACGGTCGCGGCGGGCACGGCCCTCAAGGACCTGAACCGGGCCCTCGCCGCCGAGGGCCTCTCGCTCACCAACATGGGCGACATCATGGAGCAGACGGTCTCCGGCGCCACCAGCACCGGAACCCACGGCACCGGCCGCGACTCGGCCTCCATCGCCGCCCAGATCCGCGCCCTGGAACTGGTCACCGCCGACGGCCGGCTGCTGACCTGTTCCGAGAAGGAGAATCCCGAGGTCTTCGCGGCGGCCCGGGTGGGCATCGGCGCGCTCGGCATCGTCACCGCGATCACCTTCGCGGTGGAGCCGCTCTTCTTCCTGACCGCCCGTGAGGAGCCCATGGGCTTCGACCGGGTGACCGCCGAGTTCGAGGAGCACTTCGCGGAGAACGAGCACTTCGAGTTCTACTGGTTCCCGCACACCGGCAACTGCAACACCAAGCGCAACAACCGCAGCCAGGGCCCCGCCTCCCCGCCCGGACCGGTGAGTGGCTGGGTGGAGGACGAGCTGCTCTCCAACGGCCTCTTCCAGGCCGTCAACACGCTGGGCCGCGCGGTCCCGGCGACCATCCCCTCCATCGCCCGCGTGGCCAGCCGCGCCCTGTCGGCGCGCACCTACACGGACATCCCGTACAAGGTGTTCACCAGCCCGCGCCGGGTGCGGTTCGTGGAGATGGAGTACGCCCTCCCGCGCGAGGCCGTGGTCGGAGCGCTGCGGGAGCTCCGGGCGATGGTGGACCGCTCGCGGCTGCGGATCAGCTTCCCGGTGGAGGTGCGGACGGCTCCGGCAGACGACATCACACTGTCGACGGCCTCCGGCCGCGACACGGCCTACATCGCGGTGCACATGTACAGGGGCACCCCGTACCAGGCCTACTTCACCGCGGCCGAGCGCATCTTCACCGCGCACGGTGGACGCCCGCACTGGGGCAAGGTGCACACCCGGGACGCGGACCACCTCTCGCGGATCTACCCGCGCTTCGGGGAGTTCACCGCACTGCGGGACCGCCTCGACCCGGACCGGGTCTTCGGCAACGACTACCTGCGGCGGGTCCTCGGGAGCTGAGGCGGGTCAGGAGGCGCTCGGTGACGGCGGCGTGCTGCCCTCGGCGCCCGGGGTCGGCACCGGGTCCGGTGCCGACGGCGTCGGGGTGGGCGCCGGTCCGTGCGTCGGCACCGACGGGCCGGGCGCCGGCTCGCCGGAGCGCGACGGCCCGGGGTCCGCGCTCGGACTGCGGCTCCCGCCCGGACGGGAGGGGTTCGGGGAGCCGCCCGGGCCGGGGGTGTCGGCGCCGCTCCCCCGCTCGTCCTCCCCACCGGCCGGACCGCGTCGGGACGGGGCGGGGCGCTCCTCGCCGGCCTTGCGGGTTCCGCCGGAGAAGAGGGTGCCGCCGTCGCTGCTGACGGACGTGCCTGCCATCGCCTCGTAGGTGCCGAGGCCGCCGATGGCGACGGCGAAGGCCGCGCCGGAGGCCACCGCGGTGCGCTTCCATCCGCGCATCCGGGTGCCGTGCACGGTGGGCCGCCCGAACTCCTCCGCCGCCCCGGCGTCCGCCGCCCCGGGGTCCGCCGCCCCCTCCTGCCCGCGGGGCGGCGGTACCCGACGGGTCTTCGGCCGGGTGCTGCCGCGCAGCTGGTCGCCGGTACGCCGGAAGAGGTGCTGGATGACGGGTCCGCCCGCGGTGGCGACGACGCTGACCACCCCGGCGCCGAGGATGGTTCCGTAGACGCCCATCGTCGACGCGAGCAGGGCGGCCGCGACGGTGGCGAGGGAGGATCCGGCGACCTGGGCCACGCTCAGGTCGATTTTCCTTCCCGCCGGTTCGGTCCCGGCGCCACCCGTCGTCTTCTGGCCCATCGCCATCCCCTGTGTGCCCGACCTCTCGTGTCTTCTGCTCTTTCAGCAGTTACTGACAGCTGAGCGAAGGGGATAGTTCCGTTTCGGGTGATTCTGTGAAGCAGGACACCCGCGCCCGGATGACGACCGCTGGTGGGAACCGACAGCGGGCAGCCGAACACGCGCCGCCCGGGGAAAGTTCGGCGGCGCGGCGGTCTCCCCAGGTGGCCCGAATGGAGTACTGTGGCGAGCCCTGGGTCTGTCCTTCCTTTCGGTTGTCCGGATCCGGGAGAGGGGGCCGGCTGACGGAAAGCGGCACTCGAAGACCGGTGATGTCGCGACATTGCACGGGCCCTGCTGCGCACGGTAATCATGTGGTCACTGTGCGTGCCCAACAGGTAACCGTGCCATAACGGCGATCAAGGGCGCATGCCCGACACGCCGGTTTAACTCGGCAAGGTTGTGGCAGGCTGCACCCGGGCAGGCCACACTCGACTAGCGGAAGCAGCGACGCACGTGACGTCGGCAGGCACCACCCGGGAGGTCCCCATGCCCGAACTGCGTGTCGTGGCCGTCTCCAATGACGGCACACGACTGGTGCTCAAGGCTGCGGACAGCACGGAGTACACGCTTCCGATCGATGAGCGGCTTCGAGCTGCCGTACGCAACGACCGCGCACGCCTGAACCAGATCGAGATCGAGGTCGAGAGCCACCTCCGCCCCCGTGACATCCAGGCCCGGATACGAGCCGGTGCCACCGCGGAGGAGGTCGCCCAGCTCGCCGGCATCCCCGTCGACCGCGTGCGCCGCTTCGAGGGCCCGGTGCTCGCCGAACGCGCCTTCATGGCCGAGCGCGCCCGCAAGACCCCGGTGCGCCGCCCCGGCGAGAACACCGGGCCGCAGCTCGGCGAAGCCGTGCAGGAGCGGCTGACCCTGCGTGGGGCCGAGAAGGACTCCGTCCAGTGGGACTCCTGGCGCCGCGACGACGGCACCTGGGAAGTCCTCCTGGTCTACCGGGTCGTCGGCGAGCCGCATTCGGCGAGCTGGACCTACGACCCGCCGCGCCGGCTGGTCGTGGCCGTGGACGACGAGGCCCGCTCGCTCATCGGCGAGTCGGAGGACCTGCCGGCCGCGCCGGAGCCGAGCTTCCCGTTCGTCCCGAGGATCGCGCGCCTGCCGCGCGACCGGCCGCTGGATCGCACCCTGGACCGGCAGCTGGAGCGGGTCGAGCCCCGGCCGACGCCCGTCCCGGAGCCGGAGGAGGAGCGGGACACGCTGACCAGCCTGCTGGAGGCGGTACCGAGCTTCCGCGGCGACATGGTCGTGCCGGAACGCCCCGATCCGGCGGACACGGAAGCCGAGGCAGAGGAGCCGCCGGCCCCGGCCGCCTCGGCGGGCGCGGGCGCCGCGTACGCCGACGTCCTGATGCCCCGTACGGTGGCGGGCCACCGCGACCGACTGACGGGCACCACCGACCGGCAGGCCGAGGCCGACGGGGTCCGGCCCGGGCGCCGTGCGGCGGTGCCGAGCTGGGACGAGATCGTCTTCGGCACCCGGCGCAAGAAGCAGGAGTAGCCCCCCCCGGGGCCGGGTGGCACCCGACCCCGGCCCGGCTAGCTGGGGTCCGGACCCGTGGCCACCGGGCGGGCCGGGTCCGTGCACCAGTGCGACCAGCTGCCCGCATAGAGGTCGGACTCGATACCGGCCACCTCCAGGGCTAGCACTTCATGGGCTCCGGAGACCCCCGATCCGCAGTACACGCCCACCGCGGTCCCTTCGGAGGCCCCGAGCGCCTCGAACCGGGCCCGCAGCGCGTCCGCCGGCAGGAAGCGGCCGTCGGGACCCACGTTCTCGGTGGTCGGGGCCGACAGCGCGCCGGGGATGTGCCCGCCCACCGGGTCGATCGGCTCGACCTCGCCGCGGTACCTCTCCCCCGCACGGGCGTCCAGGAGCACGCCCTCGCGCGCCCGCTCCGCCGCCGCGTCGGCGTCGAGCAGCCCGAGCGATCCGGGGGTTGGCTTGAAATCGCCCTCGTCCGGAATCACCCGTTCGGCGGTGAGCCCGCCTCCCGCCGCCGTCCACGCGGCCAGGCCCCCGTCCAGGACTCGCACGTTCGGGTGACCCGTCCAGCGCAAGAGCCACCACGCGCGGGCCGCCGCCCAGCCCTGCCCGCCGTCGTACACGACCACAGGCACGTCCGCGCAGACCCCGGCCCTGCGCATCGCCGCGCCGAAGGCCTCCGCGTCCGGGAGCGGGTGGCGCCCTCCCGCCCCGGCCGGACCTGCCAGTTCACGGTCGAGGTCGACGTACGCGGCGCCCGGCAGGTGCCCGGCCTCATACGCGGGCCGCTGGTCGGGGCCGCCGAGCTGCCAGCGGACGTCCAGCAGGATCGGCGGCCGGGCACCCGCCAGCTCGTTCCTCAGTTCGGCAACGGAAAGGATCGCAGTCTTCGCACTCATGGCGGCCATCTTCCTCCCCGCCCGGCACCGGCGTCACAGGACCGTCATCAGCGGGGCACCCGGTTCCGGTCAACTCCGTTCCGGACCACCGGAATGCGGCGCGGTCGGGGAGCGCCGGGTCCGCCGGAGTGGAACCATCAGCACCGGTGACGGCACGACGGAGGAGACGGCAGACATGACCGAGGCAGCGGAAGCGACCCGGCGCACCCCCGGCACCCCGTGCTGGGTGAGTCTCATGGTGCACGGCCTCGGGAGCACCGAGGACTTCTACGCCGACCTGTTCGGATGGGAGTACGTGCCCGGGCCCGAGCAGCTCGGGCCATACGTCCGTGCCGTGCTGGACGGACACGAAGTGGCCGGGATCGGCGAGATGCCGCCGGACGGCCATCTTCCGACGGCGTGGACCACATACCTGGCCACGGACGACGCGGACGCCAGCGCCGAATCCGTCCGGGCCTGCGGCGGCACGGTCGCGGTGGGGCCGCTGGACGCCGGCGTCGCGGGGCGGGTGGCCATCTGCTCGGACCCGCTGGGGGCGGTCTTCGGGCTGTGGCAGGCGCAGGACCACCTGGGCGCCCGGCCGCACGGCGGGCCGGGTACCCCCGTCTGGCACGAGCTGATCACCCAGGACACCTCGACGGTCGGCAAGTTCTACGAGCACGTCTTCGGCCACGAGGCGCAGACCCACGTCACCGCCTCGGACGACTTCGACCACCTCACCCTGAACCTGGCGGGCCGGCCCGTCGCCGCCGTACACGGCGTGGGCCGTTCGCTGCCGCACGACCGGGGGCCGCACTGGCTGGCCTATTTCGAGGTGGCGGACACCGACGCGGCCGCGAGCCGGGTCGAGGAGCTCGGCGGGCGCGTCGTCGAGCCGCCCCGGGAGGGCATGCGCGGGCGGCAGGCCACGGTCACGGACCCGGAGGGGGCGGTCTTCGCCCTTGTACGCTCGCGGCCCTGAGCGCCGCCGCTGCGGGAGTCAGCCGGCGGGCTGTGCCGGCGGCCGCCCGAAGTGCCGTGCGGTGGGGACCAGTGCAGCCGCCGCGGGGACCAGGAAGCAGGCCGCGGAGCAGACGCCGAGGACCGGGGTCGCCCCGAAGACCTCGATGGCCGGGGCGATGAGCGCCAGGCCCACCGGGGCCAGGCCGTAGGACACGAGGAAGTCCAGCGAGGAGACCCGGGCGAGCTTGTCCGGGGCGACTTCGCGCTGGGTGGCGGTGAACCAGGGCACGTTGAACAGCTCGATGCCGATCCCGGCGATCGCGTAGGCGCCGACGACCACGCCCGGGTGGACCGGGAGCACCAGGCTCAGCGGCGCGAAGCCGTAGGCCGCCAGGCCCGCGAAAGCGGCCCAGCCCTGGGAGCGCGGCCGGAAGCGGGCGGTGACCAGGGCCCCGCCGAGCGCGCCGACCGTGTAGGCGGTCATGGCGGCGGCCAGCACCCACTCGGTGCCGTAGCGGTCACGGCTGATCAGGGGCAGGGCGACGCTGGTGGCGGAGTAGCCGAGCGCGATCACGGCGACCAGGCCTGCGAGTCCCGCGAGGAACCAGGGGTGGCGGCGGGCCTCGCGTATGCCGTCGACGAACTCGGCGCGCAGCGAGGCGCGCTGCGGCCGGTCCGCGTCCGGGGCGCCGGACGCGGACCCCCGGCCCGGCAGGAGCGCGGCGACCAGCCAGAGCAGGCCGATGCCGAGCAGCAGGGTCGCGACATCGGTGAAGGCCGCGAGCAGCGCGGTCAGGGCCGGCCCGGCCAGTGTGGAGGCGCGCACGGCCAGGGTCGTCGCGGCGTTGGCCTGCTGCCTGCGGCCGGCGTCGACGACCTCGGCCGTGAGTGCCTGGAAGGCGGGGCGGCAGGCTCCCTGCCCGGCGCCGGCCAGGGCTGCGGCCGCGGTCATCAGCAGCAGGGAGCGCCCCAGTCCGGCGGCGAGGAGGGGCGCGGCGGCCGCGGCGGCCAGGGCCGACCACAGGACGACGGCCCGCCGGGAGTGGCGGTCGGCCAGCACCCCGCCGACGGCCACGGCGGCGAGGAAGCCGGCGGTGCGCGCCGCGAGGACGAGGCCGAGGCCGGCCGCGCCCAGTTCGCGCTCCAGGACCGCGAGGCCCAGTACGAAGGGCAGGGCCCAGGTCGCGAGCCCGGAGGCGGTGGTGCCGGCCCACAGGCGCAGGAAGGCGACGTCGCGCAGGACGGAACGCGTCTGCTGTGGACGGCTCCTGGGCTCCGTGGGGGCAGGTGTGGTCGCCACGATGTGGTGCTCCTCATCCATTAATGAAAACGATAACCATTACAGTACTCTGTGGACGCGGCACTCCTGCCCGGTGCACGCCCCTGCCCCCATCCACGCCCCCCTGACGGAGGACCCATGCGCCATCGCACCCGAACCGGCCTCGCCCTGAGCCTCGTTCTCGCATCCGCGGCCGCCGCCGGCTGCTCGGCCGGCGGCGGCACGGACCGCAGGGCGGAGGGCACGCCCTCCGCCCCTACCACCGTCACCAGTTGCGGCGGACGGCTGTCCTTCGACGGACCCCCGAAGCGCACCGTCGCCCTGGACCAGTCCTCCACCGAGACCCTGCTGGAACTGGGCCTCCACGACCGGATGGCCGGAACCGCCAATCTCAAGACGAAGATCCCCGCGCAGTACCGGGACGCGTACGCGAAGGTCCCGGTCATCGCCCCCAAGATCGCGACGGGTGAGCAACTGCGTGCCGCCACACCGGATTTCGTCGTGGCCGGCTCCACCGACCTCTACACGAAGGACCGGGCGGGCACCCGGGAGGAGCTGGCGGCCCTGAAGGTCCCCGCCTTCGTCAGCGCCGTGGACTGCCCCCAGCACAACGAGCCCGGGAAGTCCCCCTTCGAACTGCTCTTCTCCGACTACGAGGCGCTGGGCCGGATCTTCGGCGCCGAGGAACGGGCCGCCGCCCTCGCCCGGGAACAGCGGGCCGCCGTCGCCGAGGCCGGCCGGAGCGCCGCCGGCGCGGCCGGGGCCGGGAAGCAACCCACCGTCGTCTACCTCTACTCGGTCTTCAACGGCATGCCGTACGTCGCCGGGCGGACCGGACTGCCCAGCGAGATGAGCCGGATCGTCGGCGCGAAGAACGCCTTCGACGACGTGGAGGAGGACTGGCCTGAGGTGTCCTGGGAGGAAGTCGCCAGGCGCGACCCGGACTTCATCGTGATCGGCGACCTGTCCGAACGCGGCCGGCCCGGTGACAGCGCCGCGGAGAAGCGCAGGGCGATGGCGGAGGACCCGGTGGTGTCCCGGCTGGCGGCGGTGCGCGGCAACCGGATCGTCGAGGTGCCCGGCATCGAGCTGGACCCCTCCGTGCGCTCCGTGCACGCGCTGGGCCTGCTGGCGGGCGCGATGAAGGACCTCGGATATGCCCGCTGACGTGGCCGGCCGGGCCGGACCGGCGGGACCGGCTGTGGCGAAGGGCCTGTCGACGGGCGCGTGCGCCGACCTGCTGCACCCCTCGGCCCGCACGCCGGGGACGGCCGTCACCGCGCCGGCCCCGGCGCCCGCGGCGTCCCCCCGCGGGCCCGCGCGGGCCGGACCGCTCCTCGCCTCGGCGCTCGTCCTGGCCGTCTCGGTGGCGGCCGCCACCGGTGTCGGCACCGCCGAGGTGGGGTGGACCGACCTGGCCCGGGTGCTCGGGTCGCGGCTCGGGCTGGACGTCGAGGCTCTGCCGCCGCTGCTGGACTCGCTCGTGTGGGACCTGCGGCTGCCGCGGGTCCTGATGGCGACCCTGGTCGGTGCCTCGCTGGCGGTCTGCGGCACGGTGCTCCAGGCGGTCACGCGCAACGCGCTCGCCGACCCGTACCTGCTCGGGGTCTCCTCGGGTGCCGGAGCAGGCGCGGTCGCCGTGGTCGTCCTCGGTGCGGGCGCGGGCACCCTCGGGATCACCGGCGGCGCGCTCGCCGGGGCGCTGCTCGCCTTCGCGGGCCTGCTGCTCCTGCTGCGCCGCACCGGGCTGGACTCGGTCCGCATCGTGCTGACCGGCGTGGTCGTCGGCCAGCTCTTCACCGCGCTGACCTCGCTCGCCCTGATGGCCTCGGCCGACGCCGACACCACCCGCGCCGTCACCCACTGGCTGCTGGGCTCGCTGGCCCCGGCCCGCTGGGACGCCGTGCTGGTCTGCGCGGTCGTCACGCCCCTGGGGCTGGCCGCAGCCTGGCTGTGCGCGAACGCCCTCGACGGGCTCGCCTTCGGCGCGGACACCGCCGCCTCCCTGGGGATCGGCGTACGGCGCACCCGGATGCTGCTGCTCGTGGTGACGGCCGCGCTCACCTCGGTCGCGGTGGCCACCGTCGGCGCCATCGGTTTCGTGGGGCTGATCGTGCCGCACGGGGTGCGCTTCCTGGCCGGACCGCTGCACCGGGCGCTGCTGCCGCATGCGGCGCTCGCGGGCGCGGTGTTCCTGGTGTGGACCGACGCCCTGGCGCGGGTGGCCTTCGCCCCCCGGGAGGTGCCCGTCGGTGTGATCACCGCGCTCATCGGCGTCCCGCTGTTCCTGCTCGTCCTGCGCCGGAGGGGGGAGCTGTGAGGATCAGCGCCGAGGGGCTGAGCTGGTCGGTGTCGGGCACTCCCGTCGTCCGCGGGATCGGACTGGACATCGCACCAGGGGAGACCGTGGGGCTGCTCGGTGCCAACGGCTCGGGCAAGTCCTCGCTGCTGCGCTGCCTGGCAGGGCTGCGGGTGCCGGACGCGGGCGCGGTCCGCTACGACGGCGTGCCCGTGGGGGACCTCGGCCCCCGGGCGATCGCCCGCCGGGTCGCCTTCGTCGCCCAGGACTCCGGCCTCGACACCGACCTGCGCGTCGCCGACGTCGTCGGGCTGGGCCGGACCCCCTTCCGCGACCGCTGGCGCGGCCCGGACGCGCACGACCGGGCCGTGGTCGCCGCCGCGCTCGACCGCGTCGGACTCGGCGCGCTCGCCGGGCGCCCCTGGCGGAACCTGTCCGGCGGCGAGCGTCAACGGGCCCACATCGCCCGCGCCTTCGCCCAGCAGCCCTATGCACTGCTCCTCGACGAACCCACCAACCACCTCGACGTGAAACATCAGTTGGAACTGATGGAGCTGCTCGCCGCCACCGACCAGACGGTCCTCGTCGCCCTGCACGACCTGACCCTGGCCGCCCGCCACTGCGACCGGCTGCTGCTCGTGCACGACGGCGCGCTGGTCGCCTCCGGCGCCCCCGACACCGTCCTGACCTCCGAGAACCTCGCCCGGGTCTTCGAGGTGGACGCCGAACTCCGCACCGACGCCCTGGGCCGGCCGTCGGTCACCTACCACGGTCCCCTCCGCGGCACCGCTCCCGCCTCCCCGTCCGCTCTCCGACAAGGAACCCGATGACGACACCGACGCGACCCCAGCCCCAGCCCCAGCCCCGGCCCGAGCCCCGCCCCCTGAGGACCCCCGCTCCCGGGCCCGCAGCCGCACCGGCGGCCTCCGTCGACGCCCTGATCGAGGCCGTGCTGGCCGGCGAACACGGCCCGCAGCCCGGCGGGCTGGTGGCGACCAGCGTGTTCTGGATCCACCACGGAACCCGGCTGGCCGGCGGCGACACCACCTACCTCAATCAGTACGTCCTGGTCCGCCTCGGCGGCTCCTTCGGCGGCTGCGCCTTCGAGGCCGGCGAAATCGACCCGGCGGTCTGCCACGACGCCTCCGGCGCTCCGCTCGACGTCCTGCTGCGCGAGGCGCCGCACCCGCTGCGGATCGCCGCGCTCGACGCCTACCTGGCCGGGCGGCGCCCGCACCGCGACTCCGGCGCGGAGGCGGTCACCCTGCCCGCCGGCACCCCCGAGGTGCGCGCGCTGGCCCGCGACGCGGCGATCGCCGGGCTGCTGGACATCGACCGCGGCGCCGCGGTCGGCCTCATCGGCGTGGTGAACCCGCTGATCGCGGCGATCCGCGAGCGCGGCGGCGAACCGCTGCCCTGCGACTTCAACCTCAGGACCACCCAGTGGGGCGACCCGGTCACCAGCGACATGCACGAGGTCCTGGAGCGCGCCGACGCCGTCGTCGCCACCGGCATGACCCTGAGCAACGGCTCCTTCGACGTCATCCTGGACCGCTGCCGCACCCGCGGAATCCCGCTCGTCGTCTATGCCCAGAGCGGCAGCGCCGTGGCCCGTGCCTTCCTCGGTGCCGGGGTGACCGCCCTGTCCGCCGAGCCGTTCCCCTTCTCCCAGTTCAGCGCCGACCCGACCACGCTGTACCGCTACCGGACGGCGGCCCCGGCGTGATCCCGGCGACCCGCCGCGACTCCCCCGCCGCCGACCGCCACGGAGCCGGGCACGCGCCCTGCCACCACGGCGAGATCCTCCAGGGCGTCTTCCTCGACGCCGCCGGGCGCCGCTGCGCCGGCCTGGTCACCCTGCCCATGGGCGGCCCGGGGAGCCGGGCCGCGTTCACCCGGCGGCCCGGCACCCCGCCGGAGCGGCTGGGCGTGCGGCCCGGCGACCGCACGAAGGCCGCGCGCGCGGCGGCTCTGGCCGTCGAGGAGTGCTCCCGGCGGTGCGGCGAGCCGCCCTGTGGCGGGGAGCTGCGGCTCTCCGGAGACGTCCCGGTGGGGCTGGGCATGGGCAGTTCCACCAGCGACGTCATCGCGGCGGTCCGCGCGGTGGCGGACTCCTACGGGATGCGGCTGCCGGCCGCCGCCGTCGCCCGGCTCGCGGTCCGCGCCGAGCTGGCCTGCGACCCCCTGATGCTCGACACCCGCCCGGTGCTGTTCGCGCAGCGCGAGGGGCGGGTGCTGGAGGTGCTCGGTCACCGCCTGCCGCCCCTCGTGGTCGTGGGCTGCGCGCTCGGCGGGGGCGCGCCCGTGGACACCCTCTCGCTCCCGGCCCAGGCGCTCGACGACCACGACGTACGCGCCTTCGAGCGGCTGCGGGTGCTGCTGCGGCGGGCCGTGGCCACCGGCGACGCCGCCCTGCTCGGCCGGGTGGCGACGGCGAGCGCCCGGCGCGGGCAACGGCTCCTGCGCCACCCGGAGTTCGACGCACTCGTCGGCATCGCCGGGCGGCTGGAGGCCGTAGGGGTCCAGATCGCGCACAGCGGCGCGGTCGCCGGGCTGCTGCTGGATGCGGCCGCCCCGGGGCTGCGCCACCGGATCCGCGGCTGCGTGCGGGCCCTGGAGAGCGACGGCATCCCCGTCACCCGCACGTTCACGACCTTCCCGGCCTCTCCCGGCTGCTCCGCCCCGCCAGGCCGGGCGGACCGGGCGGACCCGGCGGACCGGCCAGACCTTCCGAACGTCCCGACGACCAAGGAGTCCCCGAGTGGACCAGCACATCGCGGAGGCCATCGGCCGACCGGACCTGATACGCCTCGACGACCGGCTCGTCTGCCTGCGCTTTGAGACCATGAAGGTGGTCTCCGCCCTCGCCGCGGTCCGCCACCTCCTCGACACGGGAGCGGTGCGGCCCGGCGACACCCTGCTGGACAGCTCCAGCGGGATCTACGCCTACGCCCTCGCGCTGGCCTGCCACCGGCACGGCATGCGCTGCCACATCGTCGGCTCGACGACGGTCGACCGCACCCTGCGCACCCAACTCGCCGTCCTCGGCGCGACCCTGGAGCAGATGGAGCCCTGCAGCGACCTGAAACTGGACCAGAAGCGGCGCGTCGAGCGCGTACACGAGATCCTCGCCGAACATCCCGGCCACCACTGGATGCGGCAGTACCACGACGACGTCCACTACCTGGGCTACCGGGCCGTGGCCGACCTGATCCGCCGGTCGGCGCGCGGTGCGGAACTCACCGTCGTCGGCGGGGTCGGCTCGGGGGCGTCGACCGGAGCCCTCGCCCACTACCTGCGCGAGGAGGCGCCCGGTACCGAGCTGGTCGGCGTACAGCCCTTCGGCAGCGTCACCTTCGGTGCGGAGCACGTCGCCGACCCTGAGATCATCATCGCGGGCATCGGCAGCTCCATCCCCTTCGGCAACGTCCGCCATGCGTCCTACGACGCGCTCCACTGGATCTCGTTCGACGCCGCCCTCGCCGGCAGCGTCGACCTGCTGCGCCGGCACGCGGTGTTCGCCGGGCTGTCCAGCGGGGCCGGCTACCTCGCCGCCCGCTGGGAGCGCGACCGCTCGCCCGGTCGCACGGTCCTCTTCGTCGCCGCCGACACCGGTCACCGCTACGTGGACACCGTGTACGCGCGGCACCGCGAGGCCGTCCCCATCGGCTCGCTGGCTCCCCGCCAGGTCACCGGCCGGGAGGAACTGGCCCTGCCCTGGTCCCGGATGGACTGGAACCGGGCGGACGCCCCCGCGTAGGGATGCGGCGGGCTGCGGAACCGCTTCCCGGGGCGTGCGGTCCGGAGCCGATGGTGGTGCGCCGGCCCCGGTCTTCCCGCTCCATCCGGGCCGGGTGGAGCGGGAAGACCGGGGCCCGCACACGGCGCTCGTACGCCGTCCACGGAGCCTGGCGGCGACGGTCCGAAGGTGCGAAGGCGCTCCGGGGGTGCTGCAATGAGCTGGAGTGCTGCCCCTGCACCGTGCGGCGGGGAATGCGCCGCCGGAGACAGGCGGCGGCCCACGGCCGGTCACCCCCCACCGGACAGCACGTGAGGAGCCGTGATGAGCGACGACATCGAAACGATGGGGCCCGTCGACTACCTGATCGTCGAGTTCCCCGGCAACAGGATGACCGGTGAGGGCTTCCCCCTGCTCGTCGATCTGGTGGAACGCAACATCATCCGCATCCTCGACCTGGTCTTCGTCCGCAAGGATGCGGACGGTTCGGTCGTCGCACTGGAACTGAAGGACGCCGGCGGCGGTGAGATGGACCTCTCCGTCTTCGAGGGCGCGGCCTCCGGCCTGCTGGGCCAGGACGACATCGACGAGGCCGGTGCCGCTCTGGAAGCGGGCAGCTCGGCCGGCATCCTGGTGTACGAGAACGTCTGGGCGGCGCCGTTCGCCCGCGCCCTGCGGCGCGGCGGCGCGCAGTTGGTGGCCGGCGGCAGGATTCCCGTCCAGGCGCTGCTGGCCTCGCTCGACGCCATGGAGGCGTGAGCGCGGACCGCGGGCCGCAGGCGGCAGCAGTCCCGACTCCCCGTCCCGCGGCACATGACGACCTGCGGACCGGACGCGCGTTGCGACCGTCCGCCCTTCGGCAACCTGGGAGATGACGCCCCATGCCCGGACTTCTTCGTGGAGTCGCCCGCACCGCCGTCGTGGCCGGGACGGCCACCGCGGTCTCCAACCGCGTATCGCGGCGGCAGGCGGGCCGCTGGTCCCAGCAGGAGTACGAACAGCAGCAGGCCGCGGCGCCGCCGCCCCCGCCGCAACCGGCCCAGGCCGCTCCTCCCCCTCCGCCGCCCCCCGGCGACGACATGAGCAGCAAGCTCGACCAACTCCAGAAGCTGGGCGAGTTGAAGGCCCAGGGGCTGCTGACCGAGGAGGAGTTCGCCCAGCAGAAGGCCAGGCTCCTCGCCGGCTGACCGGCCGCTCGGTGGCGGGGGACGGGAAGGGATGACCCATGACGGCACCGCGCACCCCGGCGCCCGCCGAGCCGCCCCCGGAGGGCGACCGGCTGCGGGACATGCTGCGCACGCCGGGCTACCTCAAGCTCCTCGTCCTGTGCGCGCTCATCGGCATCCCGGTCTCCCTGGCGGCGTTCTGGTTCCTGGTCGCCCTGCACGAGCTGGAGCACCTGGTGTGGGCCGATCTTCCGGAGGCGCTCGGCTGGAGCGGCCCACCCTGGTGGTGGCCGGTGCCGCTGCTGCTGCTGGCCGGCGTCCTGGTCGGGCTGGTGGTGACCCGCATGCCCGGCGCCGGCGGCCACATCCCCGCCTCGGGGCTGCACGCGGGAGGGGCCACCTCGGCCGCGCTGCCCGGCGTCATCCTGGCGGCGGTGCTCAGCCTGCCGCTGGGTGCGGCCCTCGGCCCGGAGGCCCCGCTGATCGCACTCGGCGGCGGGCTCGCGCTGCTGTTCCGGGACCTGGCCCAGGCGCCCACGACCCCGCAGAGCACGGCGATCCTGGGCGCGGCGGGGGCGGCCGCGGCCATCTCCGCGATCTTCGGCAACCCGCTGATCGGCGCCGTGCTGCTGATGGAGGTGGCCGGGGTGGGCGGACCGCAACTCTTCGCGATCATGCTGCCGGCCCTGCTGTCCAGCGGGGTCGGCGAGCTCGTGTTCACCGGCTTCGGCCGCTGGACGGGCCTGGCGACGGGCAGCCTGAAGCTGGACCTGGACGGCCCCTTCCCCCGCCTCGACGCCCCCGACGTGCTGTGGTCACTGCTGCTGGCGGTCGTCCTGGGCGTCTTCATGCACCTGGTGCTGGCCGGCGGCCGGTTCGCCTCCGTGTACGTGGCCAGGCGGCCCGTGGCCCACACGGCCGTCTGCGCCGTGGCCGCCGGTGCCGCCGCAGCGCTCTACGCGCTGGTCACCGGCAACTCCCCGGTGGACGTCGCCTCGTCGGGCCAGGCCGTCATGGCCGACATGGCCGCCGATCCGCAGGCCTGGGGCATCGGGGCGCTGATCGCGGTCCTGCTGTGCAAGGGCGCGGCGTACGCGCTCTGCCTGGGCAGCCTGCGCGGCGGGCCGGTCTTCCCCGCCCTGTTCCTGGGAGCGGCCGCGGGTCTGCTGTTCGCGCCACTGCCGGGGCTGGGCGTCATTCCGGGCCTCGCGGCCGGCATGGCCGCCGCCACCACGTGCGCGCTGCGGATCCCGGTCAGCAGCGTGGTGCTCGTCGTGCTCCTGCTCGGCAGCGGCGCGATGATCCCCGTGATCATCCTCGCGTCCGTGGTCGCCTTCGTGGTCACCGAACTGCTGCCGCCCGGGCCCGAGGTGGCGCCAGTGGGCCTGCCGGTCGCGACCCGCGGGGCCGGAGCGAAGTGAGGAAGGAGCACGTCATGGCGGATCACGTGAGCGGAGTCCGGCCGAAGGCCGCTGCGCCGGCCGCCGGCAGAGCCGGCTTGGGCGCCCTGGACGGCTGGCTGTACTTCGCCGGGTTCCTGATGGTCTTCGGCGGCCTGGCGACGTTGTCCTCGGGCATCTCCGCGATCGCCGGGGACGAGGTCTTCCTCTCCACCCCGGACTACGCCTACGCGTTCGGCCTCACGGGCTGGGGCTGGGTCCAGCTCGTCCTGGGCGTCGTCCTCTTCTGCGCCGGAATCGCCGTGCTCCGGGGCGCCCTGTGGGCCCGAGTCGTCGGCATCGTGTTCGCGGGGCTCAGCATGGTCTCCGGCTTCATGTGGCTTCCGTACGCGCCGTTGCGGACCCTGGTACTCGCGGCCGTCGACGGCCTGATCGTCTGGGCGCTGTGCACGGCCCCCCGTCCGACGAAGGACTGAGCCGCGGTGCCGGCGGAAGCCGCGCGGCCGACTCCCCTGGTGCTCGTGGTCGGCGTGTCCGGGTCGGGCAAGACCACGGTGGCCCGGCTACTCGCCGACCGACTCGGCTGGCCCCACCGGGACGCGGACGAGTTCCACTCCCCGGCCAACCGGGCCAAGATGGCCGCCGGACACCCCCTTGACGACGCCGACCGGGCTCCCTGGCTTGCGGCCATCGGCGCCTGGATGGACCAGGAGGCCGGGGCGCACCGCCCCGCCGTCGTCACCTGCTCGGCGCTCAAGCGCTCCTACCGGGACCGGCTGCTGCGCGGGCGGCCCGGGGCGCGCCTGGTGTACCTGCACGGCACGCCGGAGCTCGTACGGGCCCGGCTGGGGGCCCGGCACGGCCACTTCTTCCCGCCGGCCCTGCTGGACAGCCAGTTCGCCGACCTCCAGGAACCAGGACCCGACGAGCGCCCCGTGATCGTGGAGGTCGACCAGCCGCCGCGGGCCGTGGCGGCGGCCGCGCTCTCGTTGCTGGGCCTCTCCGCCCCTTCCCCGCCGTCCGAGGAGGCTCCCATGTCCGCACAGACGCCCCGGTCCGCAGGCCCGACGGGTGAGCAGTGGGAGCTGCGTCACGGCGGGCAACGCGCCTTCGTCGTCGAACTCGGCGGCGCCCTGCGCCACTACGAGGCCGACGGCGTGCCCCTGTTGGACGGGTTCGCCGCCGATGAGCCCGTCACCTCGGGGCGCGGCCAGATCCTCGTACCCTGGCCCAACCGGGTCGGCGGCGGCCGCTATCACTTCGACGGAGCGGACCTGCAGCTCCCTCTGAGCGAGCCGGAGCGGCACAACGCGATCCACGGGCTGCTGCGCTGGACCCCGTGGCGGCTGCTCGCCCACTCCGGGAACGCCGTGCGGGTGGGCACCACCCTTCACCCACAGCCCGGATACCCCTTCCTGCTGGAGGTGTTCGCCGAGTACCGGCTCGACGACGACGGCCTGGAGGTGCTGGTCCGCGCCGTCAACACGGGCGGGGCGCGGGCCCCGTACGGCGTGGGGCAGCACCCGTACCTGACGGTCGGCACCGGTCTCGTCGACACGGCACTGCTGACCGTGCCCGCCCGCCACCGGCTGACCGCCGACGCCGAGGGCCTACCGACCGGCGAGGTGCCCGTCGCGGGCACCGAGTACGACTTCCGCTCCGCCCGGCCCATCGGTGCGGGAGCGCTGGACACCGCCTTCACCGGGCTCGCACGCGAAGCGGACGGGCGGGCCGTGGTCCGGCTGGCGCACCCGGCGGGCCACCGCGGTACCGACCTGTGGCTCGGCGAGGGCACCCGGTACGTGCAGGTCTACACGGGCGACACGCTGGCCGAGCCCGGGCGGCGCCGTCGCGGTGTCGCCGTGGAGGCGATGTCCTGTCCGGCGGACGCCTTCCGCACCGGCAGCGGGCTGACCGTCCTGCAACCGGGGGCCGGCCATACGCTGCGCTGGGGTCTGCGCCCCTGGACGGCCACCGGCTGAGGCGGCGATCCGATGACCCGGCACCCCGCACCGCCCGTCCCCCGGCCCATGAGCGCCGAGGACTTCCGCACGCTGTACGAGCGGCTGCGCGGGACGGCCCGGCCCGGCCCGGACGGCGTGCGGCGCGGGGCGCTGCGCCATCTGACACCCGCCCGTGTGGCCGCGGCCGCGGCCGTGGTCCGGCTCGGCCGTACGGTGTCCCTGGCGGCGCCGATCGAGACCCGGCCGGGCCCGGACGACCCGGAGCCGGCCCAGCACCGGATGACGGGGCCCGCACCCGGCGAGGCCGGGGCCCCGGGACTGCACTTCGCCCTCGACCGGTTCGCCATGAACGTCCAC
Source organism: Streptomyces sp. NPDC058880 (assembly GCF_042742535.1). Classification (NCBI taxonomy): domain Bacteria; kingdom Bacillati; phylum Actinomycetota; class Actinomycetes; order Kitasatosporales; family Streptomycetaceae; genus Streptomyces; species Streptomyces sp. NPDC058880. The sequence goes on along the minus strand of NZ_JBHYMC010000023.1, from coordinate 76,019 downwards.
GGGGACGCCGACAGCCACCTCGACGCGCTGAACCACGTGCTGTTCGACGGCGAGTTGCACGGCGGGGTCCCGGCCGGGGACCCGGCCGCCCCGGAGGTCCGGTCACTCTCCGTGGACCTGGTCCGCGAGGGCATCGTCGGGCGGGGTGTGCTGCTGGACGTTCCGCGCCTGCGGGACGTGCCCTGGCTGGAGCCGGGGGAGCACGTGACGGCGGACGACCTGACGGCCGCGGAGGCCGCCCAGGGTGTCCGCGTCGGCCCCGGGGACCTGCTGCTGGTACGGGTGGGGCACCGGCGGCGCCGCAGGGAGCTCGGGCCGTGGGAGGCGGCCGTGGCGCGCGCCGGCCTGCACCCCTCCGCCATGCCGTTCCTGGCCGAACGGGAGGTCGCCGTCCTGGGCGGCGACGGCAACAACGACACCGCGCCCAGCGCGGTGGCGGACGTCGCCTTCCCCGTGCACGTCCTGGCGGTGCAGGCGATGGGAGTGCACCTCATGGACTACCTGCAGCTGGAAGAACTGGCGGGGGCCTGCGCGCGGGCCGGCCGGTGGAGCTTCCTGTGCGTGGTCGCGCCGCTGCGGCTGCCGGGCGCCACCGGCTCTCCGGTGAACCCGATCGCCGTGCTGTGACGGCGCTCCGCCCCGGGGCGGGCCCGGCCCGGTCGCCGACCGGCTCGCGGGCGGCTAGCTTCGAATGGGTGGGAATGCTTGGTCTCCGCTCCGCGGAGTGGCAGGCTCCGGTCCGACGGGCGGGGCCACGAGCCCAAGGACGGTGGTCGACGTGGGCGACTCTCCCCACTACGACGTGATCATCATCGGCACCGGCGCCGGGGGCGGCACCCTCGCCCACCGGCTGGCCCCCTCCGGCAAGCGCGTGCTCCTCCTCGAACGCGGCGGCTACCTGCCGCGGGAGCGGGACAACTGGGATTCCAGCGCCGTGTTCGTCAAGGGCAAGTACCGGGCTCCGGAGTTCTGGTTCGACCAGCACGGCAACGCGTTCCCGCCGGAGGTCAACTACTACGTCGGCGGGAACACCAAGTTCTACGGAGCCGCCCTCTTCCGGCTGCGGCCCGAGGACTTCGGCGAGATCCGGCACCACGGCGGCATCTCCCCCGCCTGGCCGCTGCGGTACGAGGACCTGGAGCCGTACTACACGCAGGCCGAGCACCTCTACCGGGTGCACGGGCGGCACGGGGAGGACCCGGGCGAGGGGCCGGTGAGCGCGCAGTACGCCCACCCTCCGGTCGCACACGAGCCACGCATCCAGCAGTTGAGCGACGACCTGGAGCGGAAGGGACTGCACCCCTTCCACCTGCCCATCGGGGTCGACCTCGTCCAGGACGCCGACGGGCGGGCCGCCCCCTCCAGCGCGTGCATCCGCTGCGATCGGGTGGACGGCTTCCCCTGCCTGGTGCGCGGCAAGTCCGATGCCCAGGTGGTCTGCGTGGAACCCGCCCTGGAACATCCCAACGTGGAGCTGATCACCGATGCCCGCGTGGTCCGGCTGGAGACCGACGCGTCAGGGCTCAATGTCACCGCCGCCGTCGCCAGGCTCGCGGACGGCTCCGAGACCCGGTTCCGCGCGGACGTCGTGGTCGTCTCCTGCGGGGCGGTCAACTCCGCCGCGCTGCTGCTGGCCTCGGCCGGCGACCGTCATCCCCGGGGGCTGGCCAACAGCTCCGGCGTGGTGGGCCGGCACTACATGCGGCACAACAACCTGGCCCTGATGGCGGTGTCGAGGGAGCCCAACCCCACGCAATTCCAGAAGACCCTGGCGCTGCACGACTGGTACCTGGGAGCGGACGACTGGGACTTCCCGCTCGGCGGCATCCAGATGCTCGGCAAGTCGGACGCCGCGCAGATTCACGGGGAGGCGCCGCGCTGGGCCGGGGCGGTCACGCCGGACATGCCCTTCGAGGTGCTGGCGCACCACGCGGTCGACTTCTGGCTGTGCGGCGAGGACCTTCCGATGCCCGACAACCGCGTCACCCTGGACGGTGCCGGCGCCATCCACCTCGCGCTCGACGAGAAGAACAACACGGAGGGCCTGAACCGGCTCCGGCACAAGCTCCAGGGCATGCTCGGACACCTGGGCATGCACGAGCACCACCTGCTGCCGCACAGCATCTACCTGCACAAGGGAATGCCGATCGGGGCGACCGCGCACCAGGCGGGAACCGTCCGCTTCGGCACGGACCCGGCCTCCTCGGCCCTGGACGTCAACTGCAAGGCCCACGACCTCGACAACCTCTACGTGGTCGACACGAGCTTCTTCCCGAGCATCGGCGCGGTCAACCCGTCCCTGACCGCCATCGCCAACGCCCTGCGGGTCGGCGACCACCTCCTGGCCCGGCTGAACTGACCCCGGCCTCCGGGTCTGCGCCGACCGGAGGAAGATCCTCGACCGAACGGCGCAACCGGCGCCCGCCCGGCAGGTCCCCCGCCACGGCCGGTGATTACGTGGGCGGTCGGTCCGGCCCGCTGCGGTCGGGGCGTGCCGGGGCCCGCTCGTCGAGGAGGCAGCACAACGTGGATTCCACCGTGGGCGCACCGCAGGGTGTGATTCCGGCTCATCTGCTGAAGGGTCAGAAGGCGCTGGTCACCGGCGCCAACTCCGGTATCGGGAAGGCGACCGCCATCGGGCTCGGCAGGGCCGGCGCCGACGTGGTGGTCAACTACGTGGCCGACCGGGAGTCCGCCGAGGCGGTCGTCCGGGAGATCGCCTCGTTCGGGGTGCGCGCGGCGGCGTACGAGGCGGACGTGTCCCAGGAGGACCAGGTCGTGGCCATGATGGACCGGATGGTCCGGGAGTTCGGCACGATCGACATCCTGGTCGCCAACGCCGGCCTGCAGCGGGACGCCCCGTTCACCGAGATGACCCTCGCCCAGTGGCAGAAGGTCCTGGACGTCAACCTGACGGGGCAGTTCCTGTGCGCCCGGGAGGCGACGCGGGAGTTCCTGCGGCGCGGCGTCGTCCCCGAGGTGTCCCGGGCGGCCGGGAAGATCATCTGTATGAGCTCGGTCCACCAGGTCATCCCGTGGGCGGGCCACGTCAACTACGCCTCCTCCAAGGGCGGCGTGCAGATGATGATGGAGACCCTGGCCCAGGAGCTCGCACCGCAGAAGATCCGGGTGAACGCGGTCGCCCCCGGGGCCATCAAGACGCCAATCAACCGCGGCGCCTGGGAGACCGAGCAGGCCCGTGAGGACCTGCTGAAGCTGATCCCCTACGACCGGATCGGCGATCCGGACGACATCGCCCACGCGGTCGTCGCCCTCGCCTCCGACCTCATGGACTACGTGGTGGGGACCACCCTCTACGTCGACGGCGGGATGACCCTCTTCCCCGGGTTCGCCACGGGCGGCTGACTCCCCTCCCCGGCTCCCAGCGAAGGCACGCATGCACACCACGGTTCTCCTGCTGGCGGCGGACGCGCCGGCCCAGCTGCTCCCGGCCCGGCAGCTCATGGCCTTCACCCTGGCCTCGCACATCATCCTGGTGCCGATGGGGGTGGCCCTGCCGTTCATCACCCTGCTGATGCACTACCGGGGAATCCGCCGCGACGACCCCACCGCCCTGCTGCTGGCGCGGCGCTGGTCGGCCGTGATGGCGGTGCAGTTCGCCGTCGGAGTCGTCACCGGCACCGTCCTGTCCTTCGAGTTCGGCCTGCTCTGGCCGGGGCTCATGGGCAAGTGGGGTGACGTGTTCGGCATCGGCTTCGGTGTCGAGGGGTGGGCGTTCTTCCTGGAGGCGGTGCTCATCGCCATCTACCTCTACGGCTGGCGCCGGCTGAAACCCCGTACGCACTTCCTGCTCGGGCTCCCGCTGCCGGCTGCCGCGCTGATGGGGGCGTTCGGCATCCTGGCCGCCAACTCGTGGATGAACACCCCGCGCGGGTTCACCCTCGACTCCGCCGGCAACCCGGTCGACGTGAACATCTGGAAGGCGATCTTCACCCCGATGTTCGGGCCGCAGTACTGGCACTTCGTGGTCGCGATGCTGCTGACCGCCGGATACGTGGTGGCCGGTGTCTACGCCGTCGGATGGCTGCGGGGCCGCCGGGACCACTACCACCGGCTCGGCTTCACCATCCCCTTCACCGTCGCCGCGATCGCCACCCCGATCCAGTTCTTCCTGGGCGACTCCATCGCCCGGCAGGTGTTCCACAAGCAGCCCGTGAAGTTCGCCGCCATGGAGATCGTGTGGGAGACCGACACCCACATGCCGGAGTACATCTTCGGCCGGCTCCACCCGGACGGAACGGTCTCGGGCGGCATCAAGATCCCCCAGCTCGACTCCATCCTGGCCGGCTTCAGCCCGGACACCAAGGTGATGGGGCTGGCCTCCGTCCCGGAGAGCGACCGCCCCAACGCCACCCAGGCGACCATCGCCCACTGGGCCTTCGACCTCATGGTCGTGATCGGGTCCGTACTGGTGCTGCTCGCCCTCTGGTACGCCGTGGTCTGGCTGCGGCACCGCAGGCTGCCGGCCTCCCCCTGGTTCTGGCGCAGCGCGGCCTGCGCGGGCGTCGCGTCCGTCGTGGCCGTGGAATGCGGCTGGGTGACCACCGAGGTGGGACGCCAGCCGTGGATCGTCTACCAGAACATGCGGGTCGCCGAAGCGGTCACCGCGACCCGCTCGACGACCTTGTGGATCATGTTCGGGCTGGTGATCGTGGTGTACGTGTTCGTCTTCGGCGCGTTCCTCGCCATCCTGCTCACGATGCGCACCCGATGGCGTCTCGCCGACGCGCAGCAGGGGGCGGAGCCTGCCGTCGAGGCACCGGAGGCGGACACCCCGTACGGGCCGCGCTCCCCCGTCCCGTCCGGACCGCCGCCCTCGTCGTCGTCATCAGCCCCCGGGGACGGCCGCCCGTGACCGCCGACGTCATCGCCTTCGCGCTGCTGCTCGCCGTGACCGCCTACACCTGCGCGGGCGGCACCGACTACGGGGCCGGCTTCTGGGACCTCACCGCGGGAGGGGCGCAGCGGGGCAAACGGCAGCGATGGCTCATCGACCACGCCATGGCCCCGGTGTGGGAGGTCAACAACGTCTGGCTGATCTTCATCTTCGTCATCATGTGGACGGGGTTCCCGGTCTTCTTCCAGACGGTGTTCTCCGCGATGTGGGTGCCGCTCGCCCTGGCCGCCGTCGGCATGGTCCTGCGCGGTGCGGGCTTCGCCTTCCGCAAGGCCTCGCGGCGGCTCGCCGGGCGGCGGCTGTTCGGGAGCGTGTTCGCCGTGTCCTCGCTGGTGACTCCCTTCTTCCTCGGCGCGGCCGTCGGCGGCATCGCCTCGGGCCGGGTCGCGCTCGGCACGGAGGCCTCGGCCGAGGCCTGGTCGAACCCCACCTCGCTGCTGTTCGGGCTGCTGGCCATCGCGACCACGGCCTTCCTCGGCGCCGTGTTCCTCTCCGGGGACGCCCGCCGCTTCGGCGCGCCCGACCTCGTCGACCACTTCCGGGGGCGGGCGCTGGCGGCGCTCGCGGCGGTCGCCGTCCTGGCCGTGGTCGCGCTGTTCGTCACGCGCACCGACGCCCCGCACGTGTGGCACGGCCTCACCCACGGCATGGGCCTGCTCTTCGTCCTGCTGGCCGCGGCGGCCACCTTCGCCACGGCATGGCTGCTCCTGCGCCCGCCGGGGACCTGGGTGCGTGTCACGGCCGTGGGGGTCGTCGCGTCGGCCGTCCTGGCCTGGGGCATGGCCCAGCGGCCCTACCTCATCCCCACCTCGCTGACCGTCGCCGACGCGGCGGGGGCTCCCTCCACCCTGACCTGGCTGGCGTTCGTCACGCTGGTCGCCCTGGTGGTCGTCGCCCCGGCCCTCGTCCTGCTGTACTGGCTGGACACGCACGGCGAACTGGAGTCGCTCGGCGACGCCGACCTGCGGCGCGGCGGCGCCGAACCGGGGAAGAGCGCCGATGGGGGCTGACGGCCGCCCGCCGGGTACGGGCGGCCGTGTTGGAACGCCTCCGTGACCGGGGACCGGCTCCTCCTCGGGATCGCCCTGACGGTGGCGCTGGCCGCCGCCTCCCAGATCCTCGCCGCGAAGCTGCGCGTGCCCGCGCTGCTCCTGCTGCTGCCCGCCGGGTTCGTCACGGGGGCGCTGACCGACGTCATCCACCCGAACGACCTGCTCGGGCCCGGTTTCTCCGCCCTGGTCTCCCTGGCGGTGGCGGTGATCCTCTACGACGCGGGGCTCGGGCTCGACCTGCGCCACCTCACCGGCCGCACCCGGGGGATCGTCGGCAGGCTGCTGGTGGCCGGTGTCCTCGTCACCTTCCTGGCCGTCGCAGCCGTCGCACCCGCGCTGTTCGGCATGTCGCTGGCCAGCGCCACGATGCTGGGCGTGATCCTCGTGGTGTCGGGCCCGACGGTCGTGGGGCCGCTGCTGGACTACGTGCGGCCCACCGACACGCTGCGGCGCATCCTGGTCTGGGAGGGGACGCTGATCGACCCGATCGGAGGCATCCTCGGCGCGCTCGTCTTCCACGGCGTCTCCTCCACGCACTCCGAAGTGGGCCGGGGCCACCAGCTGGGCCAGTTCGCGATCAGCATGGGCGTCGGCCTGGTCGGCGGCGCGGTGGGACTGGCCCTGCTGTGGCTGACGCTGCACGTCATGCGGCTCGGCGAGACGCTCGGTACGATCGCCCAGCTGGCGGTGGTGATCATCGTGGCGGCGGGGTGCGACATCGTTCGAGACGACACCGGGCTGATCGCCGCGACGGTCACCGGGCTGGCGGTCGCCAACCTCCCCGGCTTCGACATGCCCGCCCGCAGGCCCTTCTTCGAGACGCTCGTCCAGCTGATCATCGGGCTGCTGTTCGTCTCGATCTCGTCGACCGTGACCCCGGCGTCCCTGACGCCGGTCCTGCTCCCCTCCCTCGTCCTCATCGCGTTCCTGGTTCTGGTCGTCAGGCCGCTCGTGGCCTTCGTCTCCACCGGGAAGTCGGAGCTGGCCCGCGGGGAGAGGAGGTTCATCGGCTGGATGGCGCCGCGCGGGATCGTCGCGGCCTCCACGGCCTCGGCCTTCGCCGCCGGCCTCTCCGACCAGGGTTTGGCCGGCGCCTCGAAGATCCTCCCCGTCACCTTCCTGGTGATCGTGGGAACGGTTCTGCTCTACGCGCTGACCGCCGCTCCCGTGGCCCGCAGGCTCGGTGTCGTCCGCCCGTCCCGCTCGCGCCCGCTGCTGGTGGGCGGCGACCACTGGGTCGTCGACCTGGGCAGGGCCCTGCGGGCGGCCGGGCTCGACGTGCTGATGTGGGCCGGCAGCGAGGACGAACGGGAGCGGATCAGGGACGCCGGGCTGGAACTGGCCCGGGGCGAGCTGCTGGCCGCGGCCTCCGACCCGCGCGCCCGCCTGGAGGGGGTCACCACCGTCTTCCTGTGCACGGACGACGACAACTTCAACGCCCTCGCCGCGGTCATGGCCGAGGGCAACGTCGAGGGCCCCGTGTACCGGGTCGGGCCCCCGCACGACAAGGGTCTCGGCGTCGTCGCCCCCAGCGCAGGCGGCGAGGTCCTCTTCGGCTCCCGGCTGGTGCGGCACGTCCTGGCCGAGCGCTACCGGCAGGGCGCCCGGTACCTGGTGCAGTCGGCCGCCCGGCCGGTCCCGGCGGACTGCGAGACGCTGTTCGTGGTGCGCTTCGACGGCAGGCTCGACGCGGTCACCGAGAGCCGGTCCGGCGCCGTCGCCCCGTCGCAGGACGACACCCTCGTCCTGCTCGGTCCCGTACCGCCCGCGCCGGCCGGCCCGGAACCCGCTGAGGGGCGTTCCGGGTGACGGGCGCATGCGGCGGCCGGGTGCCGGTCTTACCGTGGGACGGAAGGCGTCCCGAACCCCGCACCCCGCACCCCGCACCCCGATCCGGAGGCCGGAGGTCACCCGTGCCGCTGCCGCACCGACGTACGCAGGCGCCCGTGGGGCGACCGGATTCCCGCTGCGGCCCCTGATGTCCTGGGCCTCCCGGTTCCGGCTGCTGCAGTACACGAAGGCCAGCCTGTGGATGGTGCCGCTGCTCGGCCTGGTCCTCGGTGTACTGCTGGCGGAGTGGGCCGTGACCATGGACGCCACGCCATGGCTCCCGGCCGGCTGGCGCTACTCCGCCTCGACGGCCGCCGGCGTGCTGACCGCCATCGTCGGCGCCATGATCGCCCTGCTCGGATTCGTCGTCACGATCGGGGTGCTCGTCGTCCAGCAGGCCACGGGGACCCTGTCCCCGCGCTACATGCGCCTGTGGTACCGCGACCGGCTGCAGAAGGCGGTGCTGGCCACCTTCACCGGGACCTTCTCCTTTTCCTTCGCCCTGCTGCGCACCATCGAGCCGGACTCCGTGCCCGACCTCGGAGTCACCATGGCCGGGGCGGCTGTGTCCGTCAGCCTGTTGCTGCTGCTGGTCTACCTCAACCGCTTCACCCACAACCTGCGCCCCGTGGCCATCGCCGGCCTGGTCGGACGGATGGGCGAGACGGTCCTGGTCCGCGCGCAGGCCACGATCCGCGACGCGACCGCGCGCCCTTGGGACCCCGCGGCGCAGGCCGCGGGCGGTGCGGTCACGTACGTACCCGCCGAGCACGGCGGCGTGATCCAGGCGTTCCACCCGGAGAAGCTGACGGCCCTGGCGGTGCGCCACGACTGCGTCCTTGTGGTCACCCGCCTGGTCGGGGACTACGTGCCGCCGGGCGCGGTCGTCGTCGAGATCCACGGCGGCAACCCGGCCCCCGAGCAGCGGCAGGTGGCCGGGCTGATCGCCTTCGGCTCCGAGCGGACCATCGAGCAGGACCCGGCCTTCGCGCTGCGGGTCCTCGTCGACATCGCCGTCCGGGCGCTGTCCCCCGCCGTGAACGACCCGACCACCGCGGTCCAGGTGCTCAACGAGATCGAGGCGATCCTCCACGCGGTCGGGCGGGCCGGTCCACGCAGCCGCTACGTGCTGGGCGACCGCCACGGCACGCCGCGGCTGGTGGTCCAAGGCCGGGACTGGGAGGACTACCTCCAGCTGGCCGTCACCGAGATCCGCGAGTACGGCGTCAGGTCCGTCCAGATCTGCCGACGGCTCCGCTCGCTGCTGGAGGGCCTGCTCACGGCGCTGCCGCCCGGCTGTCTGCCGGCTGTCCGCACCGAACTGACCCTGCTGCGCGCGTCGGTCGAGCGCGAGTACACCGACCCCGCCCGCCGCGCGCTGGCCCGCACCCCCGACTGCCAGGGCATCGGCGCCCGCCCCCGCCGCAGGTGACCGGCGCCGCCGGTCACCTGCGCCACCCCGGGGATGCGGTCGGGCACCGTCCGGCACGTGCCCCGGCTCCTGGCCACGACGCCCGCGACCCGGCGCGCACGGTCGCGTGGCTTTGTTCACGAGAACGGACAGCAGATGTTCACCACTTCGGGAGGCACATGAGCAACCGCTGAAATCGAACGTCCGGAAGCCGGGGCGAGCACCGCGACTACCCGTCAGCTCCCGCCCAGAGCGCGGCGCAGGCGGCCCTTGGACGGCCGCACGGCGGCCGGGGTGTCGTGCTCGTGTTCCAGCTCGCCGACGGAGATCCGCAGGTGGGTCTTAGACGGGACGGCATCCTTCAGCACGTCCGACCAGTAGGACTCCCTGAGCTCCACGATCCAGCTCGTCTCCGTCATCCGGAAAACCCGCCGGCCGTACTTCCCTGGATCCTCGGTCTCCAGCCCGGAATGATCGGACGTACGGGCCAGCTCTGCAGCCCGCGTGACGGCCCCGTCCCGGCCCCCGTCCGCCAACACCGTGCGGACCAACTCCCAGCGGAAGTCTCCTCCGACGGAGGCCTCCACGAGAATCCACCAGCTCCCGCCGCCACTCATATCGGCAACCCCTTCGGGGGCCGCGTCTCCGAGGAAATGATCACGTGGACACCGTCTCAGGCGCAGTTCCATGCGGGCAACCCCCGTTTCGAACAACCACCCACCGGGTGCCTCCCGAAGTGGTGAACATCTGCTGTCCGTTCTCGTGAACAAAGCCAGAGGGCGCCTGCCGGCACACCGGCAGTACGGCCCCACAGACGGTCGGTCAGGGGTTGGTGACCGGGAGGACGTCCGGGGAGAGGGCTGCCGCGTGGGCGACGGCGGAGGTCATGCGGCGGCGGTGGTGGCGGCGGCAGAGGACCTCATAGCCGATCTCCTCCGACGGGCGGTTCACGTCACCGACGACGACCTGCTCGCCCTCGACGACCATCACCCCGCCGACCGTGCGGGCGTTGTGCGTGGCGCGGGCGCCGCACCAGCACAGTGCCTCGACCTGGAGCTGCTCTATGCGGTCGGCGAGCTCGATCAGGCGCTGCGAGCCCGGGAAGAGCTTCGTGCGGAAGTCGGTGGTGATGCCGAAGGCAAAGACGTCCATGTCGAGGTCGTCGACGATCCGGGCCAGCTGGTCGATCTGTTCCGGGGCGAGGAACTGGGCCTCGTCGACGATGACGTAGTCCGCCCGGCCGCCCTGCGAGAGCTCCCCCACGAGGTAGGCGTAGAGGTCCATGGCGTCGGCGACCTCGACCGCTTCGGTAACCAGGCCCAGGCGCGAGGACAGCTTGCCCTCGCCGGCACGGTCCTGGCGGGTGAAGATCACGCCCTGGAGGCCCCGGGCCGAGCGGTTGTGCGTGATCTGGAGCGCCAGAGTGCTCTTTCCGCAGTCCATCGTTCCGGAGAAGAACACCAGCTCGGGCATGGGAAGTACGGACCTTTCGGGTCGTGGGCGGATCGGGGGCGGCTCGGCGGGCGGGGACGGGTCAGGTGCGGATTTCGAGGAGCGGTACGAGCTGTTCCGCGGCAGTCATGGAGCCGTGCATTCCGGCGAGGGCCGACTCGTTGGGCTCGTTGCGGGAAGCGGTGATCGCGACGTCGGCATGGGCCGCCGCGACCACGTCGCCGATCCGGCCGAGGACACGCTCGTCGCACTCCCCCGGCGGACCGAACCAGCCCAGCTCCAGGGCCTCCTCGCGGCTCGCGACCCAGAAGCGGTCCCCGAGCACCTCGCGCCACACGGTCAGCACGTCGGCTTCCGCGCCCGGCACCGCGTACACGTGCCGGGCGCGGCCCTCGCCGCCGAGCAGGGCGACACCCGCGCCCAGTTCCCAGTCCTCGTCGAAGTCGATCCGGGCGTCCTCGTCGAAGGGGACGTCGACCATGCCGTGGTCGGCGGTCACGTACAGCGCGGTGCGCGGCGGCAGCTGCTCCGCGAGCCGCTGGACCAGCCGGTCCACGTACATCAGCTGCCCGCGCCAGGCGTCCGAGTCCACGCCGTGCCGGTGGCCGGCCCCGTCGAGCTCGCTGTAGTAGGTGTAGACGAGCGAGCGGTCACCGGCCGCGAGGCGTTCGGCGGCCACGTCCATCCGCTCCTCACCGGTCATCCGGCCCAGGAAGGTGCCGCCGCTGAGTGCCACCTTGGTCAGCGGGGTGGTCTGGAAGGCGGGCGAGGACACCTGGGCGGTCGCCACGCCCGCCCTGTCGGCCTCCTGGAAGACCGTCGGGTACGGCTGCCACGGCTTCGGCGGCGTCCACGGGTGCCAGCGGAGCTGGTTCATCAGCTCGCCGGTGGCCGGGTTGCGCACGGCGTAGCCGGGCAGGCCGTGGCGGGCCGGCGGCAGCCCGGTGCCGACGGAGGCCAGCGAGGTGGCGGTGGTCGCCGGGAATCCCGCGGTGATCGGGCGCCCGGTGCCGCCGCGCGAACTGCCGAGGAGGGAGGCGAGGTAGGGCGCCTCGTCCGCGTGGGCCTTGATCTGCTCCCAGCCCATGCCGTCGACGAGGAACACGCAGTTGCGGTCGGCCGGGGTCAGCTCGGCGATGGCGGGGGCGTAGCCGGGCACGCCCTGCCCGGCCACGAGCGTCGGCAGCAGGTCGGCGAGCGACCCGGCACCGTACTCCGGGACGGGTGCGCCGGCCAGGTCCAGCAGCTCCGGCTCGGTCCAGTCCTGCGGTGCGGAATACACCATCAGCGGGCGGAGGTGGCGGAGGTCGCCGCGGTCGCCTCGGAGAGGGCCTGCGCGAAGAGCAGGGTCTGGCGCACCGCCTCCGGTCCGTCGCCGGCCTCGCTGACCCGCAGGCTGAGGTCGTCGGCCGTGGAGTTGCCGGTGTAGCCGTGGTCGGAGTCGCAGTTGGGGTCGCCGCAGGCGGCCGGCTCCAGATCGATCCGCGAGACCGCGCCCCAGCCGATGGTCAGGACGACCTCACGGGGCAGGGTGCCGGGGGTGTAGGACTCCGGATTGGCGACGACGCGGCTCAGCACCACGGAGGAGATGCTGGAGAGCTTGACCGACTCGGTGGAGGTCGTCGCGTACGGGGACGGGGACCCTGCGTCGGCGGCCTGCTCGTCGGTGTGGCTGACGATGAAGCGGTTGCCGGTCAGGACCAGCACGGTGACGTGGCGGCGCACCTCGTTGGAGTCGAAGGTCGTCTCCTGGTGGACCAGGTACGACGCGATCGGCTCGCCGCCCACCGCGGCCTCCACCGCCTCGGCCACGAGGGCCGGGTAGTAGCCGCTGCGCTCGATCGCCGTGCGCAGCCCCTGGGTCGTCGTACCGGATTTCGCCATGGGGTCAATGGTAAGGCCCCCCGGGTGCCTTCCTGCCGCGCCGTACCCGCCCGGTGGCCGTACCCACTCAGTAGCTGGGGAGGGTCCGCGGCCCGAGATCACTCCGGACGGGCGGGTGGGCGACCTGGACGGTGGCGCTGAGGACGGAGACCCCCTCGACGGCGGCGACGACGGGCTCCAGGCTGACACCGATCACCTCGGGATGGTCGTCGACGAGCCGGGACAGCCGCAGGAGCACTTCCTCCAGGGCGGGGGTGTCGACCGGATCGCTGCCCCGCCAGCCCAGGAGGAGGGGTGCCGCCCGGATGGACCGGATCAGTCCGGCGGCGTCCCGGTCGGTGGCCGGGACCAGCCGGTGGGCGGTGTCGCCGAGCAGCTCGGAGGCCACCCCGGCGAGCCCGAAGGACAGGACGGCGCCCGCGGCCGGGTCGATCACGGACCGGACGACGGTGTCCACGCCCCGCGGCACCATGGCCTGGACCACGGGCCGGAGCTCGGCCGGCTTGCCCAGGGCGTCGGTGAGCTCCTCGTACGAACGCCTCAGCTCGGCCTCGCCCGTCAGGTCGAGCCGTACGCCGCCCAGGTCCGCGCGGTGGCGCAGGTGCGGGGCGGTGGTCTTGAGGGCGACCGGGTAGCCCAGGACGGCGGCCGCCCGGACGGCCGCGTCGGGACTGGGTGCGGGAAGGGTGGGCAGGACCTGGATGCCGTAGCGGGCGAGCAGCTCGCGGGCGTCCCCGTCGCTCAGGGTCAGTACGGCCCCGCCGTCGACGTCCGCGAGCAGGGCGGCGAGCTGGGTCGCGGCGCCGGCCTCGTCGATGTCCTCGTACTCGGGGACCTGGCCGGCGTCGGCGAGGGCCCGCCGCCACTGGCCGTAGCGCACGGCCTCCGCGACGGCCTTCACGGCGCGCTCGGCGGCGGGATAGCTGGGGATCCGCTCCGGGTCGGCGGTGGCGGGAGCGGTCGCCGCCAGGGCGGCCGGGGTCCAGGGGCTGTCCCCGGCGGAGCGGTCCGGCGACTCGGCGGCGGGTCCGCGGGGCGCGGACAGGGCCCGCACCAGCTCGGCCAGTTCCACGTGCACGACCGCCACGGGCTTGCCGGGAGCCCCGGCGACCGCCTCACGGAGCGCGTCGGCCAGGTCGTCGGCGAGGGCGTGCTCGCTGACCCACGGAATGGCGGTGACGACGACTGCGTCGCAGTCGTCGGAGGCGAGGGCGGCGGCCAGCGCGGTGCGGAAGTCCTCGGGGGAGGCGGCGGTCGTCAGGTCCAGGGGCGGCAGCGGCTTCAGGCCCTGGTTCAGGCAGGCGTCGTAGGTCAGGACCCCGAGCGACTCGGAGTTGCCGAGGATCGCGATCCGGGGGCCGGCGGGCAGCGGTTGCGAGGCCAGCAGCAGGCCCACGTCCACCAGCTCGGTGACCGTGTCGACCCGGATCACGCCGGCCTGCCGCAGCAGGGCGGAGACGGTGTCCTCCGACAGCCGGGTGCCGGGGACGACGTGCCCGGCGGGGGTGTGCCGGCCGCCCTTGGCGACGACCACCGGCTTGACGGCCGCCGTCCGGCGGGCGAGGCGGGTGAACTTCCTCGGGTTGCCGAGGGTTTCGAGGTACAGCAGGGCGACGTCGGTCGCTTCGTCCTCGTACCAGTACTGGAGGATGTCGTTGCCGGAGACGTCGGCCCGGTTCCCGGCGGAGACGAAGGAGGACAGGCCTTCGCCGCGCCGGAGCAGCGCCGAGAGCAGGGCGATCCCGATCGCCCCGGACTGCGTGAACAGACCGGTCCGGCCGCGCACCGGCATCGGTGCGGGGGTGAGCGAGGCGTTGAGCTCCACCTCCGGGGCGGTGTTGATCACCCCGTAGGCGTTGGGTCCGATGAGCCGCATCCCGTACGAGCGCACCTGCCGCAGCAACTCGCGCTGGCGGGCCAGTCCGGCCGGGCCGCTGTCCCCGTATCCGGCGGAGAGGACGACGAGCCCCTGCACGCCGTGTTCGCCGCAGGCCGCGACCGCGTCGGGGACCCGGTCGGCCGGGACCGCGATCACCGCGAGGTCGACGGGGGCGCCGATGGCCCCGACGGAGCGGTAGGCCCGCACCCCGTCGAGGAGGTCGCGCGTGACGGCCTCGTTGACGGCGTAGAGGTGTCCGTGGAAGCCGCTGTCGCGCAGGTTGCGCAGCGCGGCCGCGCCCACGCCCGCGCCGGACCGGCTGACTCCGACGACGGCCACCGAGCCGGGGGCCAGCAGACGCTGCACGGAGCGGGCCTCGGCGCGCTGTTCCCGGGCGCGCTGCACGGCGAGCGACTCGGCGGTGGGTTCGAGGTCGAGGGTGAGGTGGACGGAGCCGTCCTCGAAGCTGCGCCGCTGCTCGTAGCCGACGTCCGTGAACACCTTGATCATCTTGGTGTTGGCGGGCAGCACCTCGGCGGCGAACCTGCGGATGCCGCGCTCGCGGGCCACCGCGCCGATGTGTTCGAGGAGTGCGGAAGCGACCCCGCGGCCCTGGTGGGCGTCCTGCACGAGGAAGGCCACCTCCGCCTCGTCGGCGGGAGCGGAGGCGGGTCGGCCGTCGGCGCCGATGCGGTCGTAGCGGACGGTGGCGATGAACTCCTCGCCGACGGTCGCGGCGAGGCCCACCCGGTCCACGTAGTCGTGGTGGGTGAAGCGGTGCACGTCGCGGGCGGAGAGGCGGGGGTAGGGCGCGAAGAAGCGGTAGTACTTCGACTCCTCCGAGACCAGCTCGTAGAAGCTGACGAGCCGGCCGGCGTCCTCGGTGGTGATGGGCCTGATCCGGGCGGTGCCGCCGTCGCGGAGGACGACGTCGGCTTCCCAGTGGGCCGGGTAGGACAGGTCCGACTCTATGGTCATGCGCCTACCTTACGGCCGGACCGGGCCGGACAGCGCTCGCGCGGCGCAGGAGACAAGAAGTGACAAAACGGTGCAAGCTGGGGAGCGTCGGCGAGCGGCGGAATTCAGGCCGAAGGTCGGTCGGAGCATGCGGGATGCCGTGAGAGACTGGTCTAGACAACCGTAAGAACCTGAAGGGCATCACCATGGCAGAGCGCCGCGTCAACGTCGGTTGGGCCGAGGGCCTGCACGCTCGTCCCGCCTCGATCTTCGTCCGTGCGACGACCGCTTCCGGCGTCCCGGTGACCATCGCGAAGTCCGGCGGCGACCCCGTCAACGCCGCCTCCATGCTGGCGGTACTGGGCCTGGGCGCCCAGGGCGGCGAGGAGATCGTCCTCGCCTCCGAGGCCGAGGGCGCGGAAGCCGCACTGGACCGCCTCGCGAAGCTGGTCGCCGAGGGCCTCGAAGAGCTCCCCGAGACCGTCTGAGACCCTTCGGGTTCATCCCGCACCCCGCGTACGGCGAAGCCGCGGCCCCACGGGGTCGCGGCTTCGGCGTGGTGCGGCGCCCGGGCCGACGAGACCGGCCCCGGGGAAACTCCGCCCGACGAAAAGCGGCCGACCCGACCGCATCGCGCGGCATTCCGCCCGCTCCACATAATTCGGCCGGGCATATTGAATCGCGCACCGAATTCGCGTGATTCCGTCCTTTGTATACGGCTCTTGTTAATGCCGTAGGCTCGACATGTTTACGGCAGGTTGCGAAGTCCTCACCGCCGGGCGCTGCCGCAGCCGGTGCGCGGCGGCCGCCCGGTCGGCGTGGACCGCGGCCAGCGTCCGCGCCCGCTCGGCGTCCCCGCGGGCCACCGCGTCCACGATCGCGCCGTGCTCCGCCCAGGACTCCGCAGGCCGGGCGGGCGCCTCCACCACGAACATCCACGCCACCTTGTGCCGCATCTGCGTGAGAAGCGCGATCAATCCGGGGCTTCCGGAGGCCTGCGCCAGCGTCTCGTGGAACCAGCCACCCAGCGCCCGCAGGTCCTCGCCCTGGCCCCGCCTGGTTCGCTCCTGGCCGAGCCTGACCAGCCCCCGCAGCACCTTGAGGTGCGCGTCCGTGCGGCGCCGGGCGGCCCTGGCCGCGGCCAGCGGCTCCAGCAGCATCCGCAGCTCCAGCAGATCCGCCGCCTCCTGGGCGGTCGGTTCGGCCACGCAGGCCCCCGCGTGCCGCCGCGTGGTCACGAAGCCCTCGGACTCCAACGTCCGGAGGGCTTCGCGGACCGGGACGCGCGAGACCCCGTACCGGCGGGCCAGCACCTCCTCGGTCAGCCGACCGCCCGGTTCGAACACCCCGGAGACGATGTCGTCGCGAATTGCCGTGCATACCGCGTGCGCAGGAATACGCAAGACCGAACCTCCGTCTAATTCCGACCGCCAACCCCCGTGCGCGCAGCCGCGCACACAACGACTCTATTGCAGCACAGCAAAATTTCGAGAGCGGGCAGGAATCCGAAACATTGCGCCGAAGCACAAAAACACGAAGACCCCGGCTCGGGAGGCGGGGTCTTCGTGGAGCTGTGCTTCGTGCGCCGGGCCCGACGGGCGGCGCGGAGGGTCAGAGGCTGACGCCGTGCGAGCGCAGGTACGCGATCGGGTCGATGTCCGAGCCGTACTGCGAGCCGGTGCGGGCCTCGAAGTGCAGGTGCGGGCCGCTGGAGTTGCCGGTGGAGCCCGACAGGCCGATCTGCTGGCCCGGGGTGACCTGCTGGCCGACGGTGACGTTCAGCGAGGACATGTGGCCGTACTGCGTGTAGGTGCCGTCGTTGTGCTTGATCACGACGTTGTTGCCGTACGCGCCGCCCCAGCCTGCCTCGACGACCGTACCGAAGCCCACCGCGTGGACCGAGGTGCCGGACGCGGCGTGGAAGTCGATGCCGGTGTGGCTGCCGGAGGACCACATGCCGCCGCCCGCCCGGTACTGGGTGCTGACGTAGGAGTCGTCCAGCGGCGAGACGAAGGTGTTGAGGCGCTTGCGCTCCTCCTCGCGCGCGGCGCGCTCGGCGGCCTCGCGCTCGGCCTTCGCCTTGGCCTCGGCGAGGCGCTTGGCCTCGGCGGCCTGCTGCTTGGCGGCGGCCTCGGCCTGCTCCTGGGCGGCGGCGTGCTCGGCGGCGCGCTGCTGGGAGACGGCCTGGTCGGTGATGTCGCCCGCAAGGTCCTCGGCGACGAGGACGGCACCGAGCCCGTTCTCCGGTGCGGAGCTGCTGTGGTTGTCCGCGGCGAAGGCCGGGGCGGCGAGGGAGCCGACCACACCCGTGGTGGCGATCGCGGCGATACCGGCGTAGCCGGCGGTCTTCTTGCTCAGGCGGCTGGAACCACGGTGCTTGCCGGTACCAGCGGGACGACTGCCAAACGCCATGAAGGGTTTGATCCTTTCCTTCCTTCTCGCCTACCGGGTTAGCTGACGGGTTCGGAGCAGGAAGGTCTCCTACGGACTTCCTCTTGCGAGGGGGTCCGATTCACCCCAGGGACTGATGTGGGTCCCCGGCTCCCCAGGCTCGCGCCTGACGGGGACTCGGCGATCGCTGTCCGGTGCCGCGGGTGCGGCGGGCACAACTGACGGACAGCACGCCTGACGCTAGGCGGATCATCAGTCAATCGCCAAACAGACGCGCCTTTTTGTTGCGTACGCCACACCGCATACAAGCAACCTCGCCACTAAACGGACAAAAGGGGTTCCGGCGGTTTCCGCCGGAACCCCTTGCCCGATGCGTCAGTTGCCCGTCATTCCGGGCGCCCGCGGCCTCAGTTGGTGACGACCGAGACCTCACCGATCCCGAGGGCCCTCACGGGCTCCTCGATCAGCGCGGCGTCACCCACCAGGATCGTGACCAGCCGGTCCGCCGGGAAGGCCTGCACGACGGCCGTGGTGGCCTCCACCGTGCCGGTTGCGGCCAACTGCGCGTACAGCTGCCCCTGGTAGTCGTCCGGGAGCTCCTGCTCGACCTGGTCGGCCAGGGTGCCGGCGACCGAGGCGGCCGTCTCGAACTTCAGCGGGGCCACGCCCACCAGGTTCTGCACGGCCACATCGCGTTCGGCGTCGGTCAAGCCGCCCTCCGCGAGGGTGCGCAGCACCTTCCAGAGGTCCTCCAGCGCCGGTCCGGTGTTGGGGGTGTCGACCGAGCCGCTGATGGCGAGCATGGAGGCCCCCTTGCCGTCGGCGGTGGAGCGCAGCACCTGGCCGAAGGCCCGCACGCCGTAGGTGTACCCCTTCTCCTCGCGCAGCACCTTGTCCAGACGGGAGGTGAGGGTGCCGCCGAGGCAGTACGTGCCCAGCACCTGGGCCGCCCAGACCCGGTCGTGGCGGTCCGGCCCGATGCGGCCGATCAGCAGCTGCGTCTGTACCGCGCCGGGCCGGTCGACGATGACCACGCGGCCGGTGTCGTCGGCGGTCACCGGCGGGACGGGGCGCGCCTCGGCGGTGTCCCCGGTCCAGGCGCCCAAGGTGTCGGCCAGCACGGCGTCGAGGTCGATGCCGGTCAGGTCGCCGACGACCACCGCGGTGGCGGTGGCGGGGCGTACATGGGCCTCGTAGAAGGCGCGCACGGCGGCGGCGTCGATCCGGGCGACCGTCTCCTCGGTGCCCTGGCGCGGCCGGGACATCCGCAGGGACGCGGGGAAGAGCTCCTTGGAGAGCTGCTTGGCGGCGCGGCGCTGCGGGTTGGCCAGCTCGTGCGGGATCTCGTCGAGCCTGTTGCGCACGAGCCGGTCGACCTCGGCGTCGGCGAACGCGGGGGCGCGCAGCGCCTCGGCGAGCAGACCCAGCGCCTTGGCCAGCCGGGAGGCCGGAACCTCCAGGGAGACCCGCAGGCCGGGGTGGTCGGCATGCGCGTCGAGCGTGGCCCCGCAGCGCTCCAGCTCGGCTGCGAACTCCTCGGCGGTGTGCTTGTCGGTGCCCTCCGACAGGGCCCGCGCCATGATCGTCGCCACGCCGTCCAGGCCCTCGGGCTCCGCGTCGAGGGGCGCGGCGAGGTTAATCTCGACCGCGACGACCTGCTGGCCCGGGCGGTGGCAGCGCAGCAGGGTCAGCCCGTTGGGCAGCGTCCCGCGCTCAGGGGCCGGGAAGGCCCACGGCTGCGGCTCGCCGGCCTGCGGGCGCGGGTGGAAGGTCATCGTGACGGCTGCGGTGTCGCTCACTGCTCCGCCCCCTCGTTCTCGTCGCTGTCGGCGTTCTCTTCGCCCTCGGCCCCGTCCGCCGCGAGCGGCTCGTAGACGAGGACCGCGCGGTTGTCCGGGCGCAGCCGGGCCGCGGCCACGGCCTGCACCTCCTCGGCGGTGATGTCGAGGACCCGCTGGACGGCGGTGAGGGCCAGCTGCGGGTCTCCGAACAGCACCGCGTACCGGCACAGTTCGTCGGCGCGGCCGGCCACCGTGCTCAGCCGGTCCAGCCACTCGCGCTCCAGCTGCGCCTGGGCGCGCTCCATCTCCTCGGCGGTCGGGCCCTCCGCGGCGAACCGCGCGAGCTCCTCGTCGACGGCCGCCTCGATGGCGGGGATCTCGACCCCGCTGGAGGTCTTCACGTCCAGCC
Source organism: Streptomyces sp. NPDC058880 (assembly GCF_042742535.1). Taxonomy (NCBI): domain Bacteria; kingdom Bacillati; phylum Actinomycetota; class Actinomycetes; order Kitasatosporales; family Streptomycetaceae; genus Streptomyces; species Streptomyces sp. NPDC058880. The sequence continues at coordinate 56,055 of NZ_JBHYMC010000023.1, read as the reverse complement.
AGCCCAGCGACGGCGCCCCGGCCAGGCGGAGCATGCCGAAGCCGGCGGCGACGGCCGTCTGGTCGCGGCGCACCAGCCGGTTGTGCAGCAGCGAGGACTCGCCGCCGCCCAGGATGGTCAGTGCCACGTCGGCCGCGTCGCACTCGCGGGTACCGTCGTGCGGCAGCCGGTAGGCGGCCATCAGCGCGCGTGCCGGGACCTCCTCGACGATCTCCTCGCGCAGCTGCTTCCCGATGACGTCGGGCAGCGAGCCGTCGCGGGGCGGCTGCTTGCCGTCGTGGGCGGGGATGGTGCCGAAGTACTTCTCGATCCAGGCGAGCGTCTTTTCCGGGTCGATGTCCCCGACGACCGACAGCACGGCGTTGTTGGGCGCGTAGTAGGTGCGGAAGAAGGCGCGCGCGTCCTCCAGGGACGCGGCGTCCAGGTCGGCCATGGAGCCGATCGGGGTGTGGTGGTACGGGTGGCCCTCGGGGTAGGCGAGGGCGGTCAGCCGCTCGAAGGCGGTGCCGTAGGGGACGTTGTCGTAGCGCTGGCGGCGCTCGTTCTTGACGACGTCGCGCTGGTTCTCCATGGACTCGTCGTCCAGGGCGGCCAGCAGCGAGCCCATCCGGTCCGCCTCCAGCCAGAGCGCGAGCTCCAGCTGGTGGGTCGGCATCGTCTCGAAGTAGTTGGTGCGCTCGAAGCTGGTGGTGCCGTTGAGGGAGCCGCCGGCGCCCTGGACCAGCTCGAAGTGGCCGTTGCCCGGTACGCTCGCCGAGCCCTGGAACATCAGGTGCTCGAAGAGGTGAGCCAGACCGGTACGCCCCTTGACTTCGTGGCGCGAGCCGACGTCGTACCAGAGGCAGACCGCGGCGACCGGGGTCAGGTGGTCCTCGGACAGCACCACGCGCAGGCCGTTGGCCAGCCGGTGCTCGGTCGCTGTCAGGCCGCCGGAGCCGGCCTGGGCTGTGGCCGTGTGACCCATGGGCATGTGGTCCCTTCGATCGCGATGCAGAGATTTCCGTCAGACCTGCCACTGTATGCAAGCGCGTCGGCCACCGGATAAGTTCCCGGGCCAGACCTGGGTCGGAGTCGGCGTTGTCGGTCGCTCGGGACACAATGGTCCGCGTCGTACGTCCCGCCGGACCTCGGCAGGACCCAGCCAGACCCCGCCAGACCAGCCAGACACCCAGCACATCCCATTCTTGGTTAAGGAGCCGCGCAGCGATGGCCCGCCGCAGCACGAAGACCCCGCCGCCGGAGGATTTCGAGGAGAAGATCCTCGACATCGACGTCGTCGACGAAATGCAGGGCTCCTTCCTCGAGTACGCGTACTCGGTGATCTACTCCCGTGCCCTGCCCGACGCACGGGACGGCATGAAGCCGGTGCACCGGCGCATCGTGTACCAGATGAACGAGATGGGCCTGCGCCCCGACCGCGGGTACGTCAAGTGCGCCCGTGTCGTCGGCGAGGTGATGGGCAAGCTCCACCCCCACGGCGACGCCTCGATCTACGACGCCCTCGTACGCATGGCCCAGCCGTTCTCGATGCGGCTGCCGCTGGTCGACGGCCACGGCAACTTCGGCTCGCTCGGCAACGACGACCCGCCGGCCGCGATGCGCTACACCGAGTGCCGCATGGCCGATGCCACGTCGCTGATGACGGAGTCGATCGACGAGGACACCGTCGACTTCACCGCCAACTACGACGGCCAGGAACAGGAGCCGGTCGCGCTCCCCGCCGCCTACCCGAACCTGCTGGTCAACGGCGCGTCCGGGATCGCAGTCGGCATGGCGACCAACATGCCCCCGCACAACCTCGGCGAGGTCGTCGCGGCGGCCCGCCACCTGATCCGGTACCCGCACGCGGACCTGGACGCGCTGATGCGCTTCGTACCGGGTCCCGACCTGCCCACCGGCGGCCGGATCGTCGGCCTCTCGGGCATCAAGGACGCCTACGAGAACGGCCGCGGCTCCTTCAAGATCCGCGCGACGGTGGCCGTGGAGAACGTCACGGCGCGCCGCAAGGGCCTGGTCGTCACCGAACTGCCCTTCACGGTGGGTCCCGAGAAGGTCATCGCGAAGATCAAGGACCTGGTCGGCTCCAAGAAGCTCCAGGGCATCGCCGACGTCAAGGACCTCACCGACCGCGCCCACGGCCTGCGCCTGGTCATCGAGATCAAGAACGGTTTCCACCCGGAGGCCGTGCTGGAACAGCTCTACAAGCTGACGCCGATGGAGGAGTCCTTCGGCATCAACAACGTCGCGCTGGTGGACGGGCAGCCGCTCACCCTCGGCCTCAAGGAGCTGCTGGAGGTCTACCTCGACCATCGCTTCGAGGTCGTCCGGCGGCGCAGCGAGTTCCGCCGCACCAAGCGCCGGGACCGGCTGCACCTCGTCGAGGGCCTGCTGGTGGCCCTCATCGACATCGACGAGGTCATCCGGCTCATCCGCGACAGCGAGAACTCCGCCCAGGCCAAGGCGCGGCTCATGGAGCGGTTCTCGCTCAGCGAGACGCAGACCCAGTACATCCTCGACACCCCGCTGCGCCGGCTCACCAAGTTCGACCGCCTGGAGCTGGAGTCCGAGCGCGACCGCCTGACGGGCGAGATCGACGAGCTGACCGGCATCCTGGAGTCCGACAACGAGCTGCGCAAGCTGGTCTCCGCGGAACTGGCCGCCGTCGCGAAGAAGTTCGGCACCGAGCGGCGCACCGTCCTGCTGGAGTCGGCGGGCACCGCGGTGGCCGCCGTACCGCTGGAGGTCGCGGACGACCCGTGCCGGGTGCTGCTGTCCTCGACGGGCCTGCTGGCCCGTACGGCGAACGGCGACCCGCTACCCCAGGACGAGGGCGGCGCCCGGGCCAAGCACGACCTGATCGTCTCGCAGGTGGCGGCGACCGCGCGGGCGGACGTCGGCGTGGTCACCTCCGCCGGCCGACTGCTGCGGCTCTCGGTGATCGACCTGCCGCAGCTGCCGGACACGCACGCCGCACCCAACCTGGCGGGGGGCGCGCCGGTCTCGGAGTTCCTCTCCGGACTGGAGGCGGACGAGAAGGTGGTCTGCCTGACCTCACTGGACGAGTCCTCGCAGGGCCTGGCGCTGGGCACGGAGCAGGGCGTGGTCAAGCGGGTCGTGCCGGACTACCCGGCCAACAAGGACGAGCTGGAGGTCATCACCCTCAAGGAGGGCGACCGGATCGTGGGCGGGGTCGAGCTGCGCACGGGTGAGGAGGACCTGGTCTTCATCACCGACGACGCCCAGCTGCTGCGCTACCCCGCCGGCCAGGTGCGCCCGCAGGGCCGCCCGGCGGGCGGTATGGCGGGCATCAAGCTCTCCCAGAACGCCAAGGTGATCCACTTCTCGGCCGTCGACCCGGGCCGGGACGCCGTGGTGTTCACGGTGGCCGGCTCGCACGGGACCCTGGACGACTCGGTGCTGTCCGGGAAGCTCACCCCGTTCGACCAGTACCCGCGCAAGGGTCGGGCCACCGGCGGCGTGCGCTGCCAGCGGTTCCTGAAGGGCGAGGACCTGCTGGTCCTCGCCTGGGCGGGCGGCGCACCCGCCCGCGCGGCCGCGGCGAACGGCGCTCCGGCCGAGCTGCCGACCCCGGACCCGCGCCGGGACGGTTCGGGGGCGGCCCTGCCGGCCGCCGTGGCGACGCTGGCGGGACCCGCGTTGTAGGGATTGCGGGCCGTTCGGGTGGTACGTCGGGGGGACGTACCACCCGAACGGCGACTAGTGTCTTCCCTCTTGGCACTGTCGGGTGGGGCGGGAGAACACAGAGCTGATGAGTCGTCGGTCGGGCGGGTTGATCGGGGACTGGGCCGAGGCCCAGCGCCGGATGCAGCAGACACAGCTGATCCAGCACCGCGAGGCGGAACGCCGGCAACGGGCGTACGAGCGCGAGGCGGCCCGGGGACAGCGCGAGCAGCAGGCCGCCTACCGGCAGCACCGCGAGGCCGAGGCACGACGGCGCACCGAGCGCATCGAGGCAGAGGTCGCCGCCCTGCAGGGGCTGCTGGCGGCAGGCTGCCGGGCTCCGGCGTTCCGTACGGCCGCGCTGGTCAGACCGGAGCGATTGGAGCCCTTCGCCCCGGGGAACCTCGCGCATCCGCTGCCGATGCCGCGCCTGGAGCAGTTCCAGCAGCAGAACACCGGCTGGACGCTCGGCTCGCACCGCCGGGCACAGGCGGAGCGCGAGGCGCACGCCCGCTACACCCAGGCCTGGCAGGCGGCGCATGCCGCGGAGATGCAGCGGCAGCAGCAACTGGCCGCGTACCGACAGCAGTACGACCAGTGGGCGGCGCAGCAGCTCGCGGGGATCCGGGAGCACAACGACGGCCTCGCCGAACTGGCCCGGTCGCTGCGCGCGGGCGACCCGGATGCGGCCGTGGAGTACTTCTCGGCAGCCCTCTACGCGTCCACCGCCTGGCCCGAGGCACTGCCGAGGCAGTTGGCGGCCGCGTACGACCCGGGCACGCGCGAGCTGGTGCTGGACTGGCAGCTGCCGGGCTTCCGGGTGGTGCCCGAGGCCAAGTCGGTGCGGTACATGCCCAGCACGGACCAGGACCGGGAGACGGCCCGCCCGGTGACTCAGCGACGCGCGCTCTACCGCGACCTGCTGGCACAGTGCCTGCTGCTGGTGGTGCGCGAGCTGTACGCGGCGGACGAGTTCGGCGCGCTGGAGTCCGTCGTGGTCAACGGGTTCGTGGACGACCACGATCCGGTGACGGGGCAGGAGGCGCGGATCGTACTCGCCTCGGTGTCGACCGCCCGCACCGCCTTCGCGGGGCTCAGGCTGGAACAGGTCAGCGCGGTGGACTGCCTGCTGGAGGGGCTGCGCGGGCAGCTGTCGGCGCGGCCCGACCAGTTGACGGCCGTACGGCCGGGGCGCAGGCCCGACGAGGTCGGCGGCGGAGTCGTCAGCCACGGCGGGGACGCGGCCGAGGACGAGGAGCCCGACCTCTTCGTCATGGACCCGATCGCCTTCGAGAACCTGGTGGCGGAGCTCTTCCGGGCGATGGGCATGGAGGCGCTGACCACGCAGCGGTCCGGCGACGGAGGTGTGGACATCGAGGCGAACGACCCCTCCCCGATCACGGGCGGACGGATCGTGGTCCAGGTCAAGCGCTACCGCAACACCGTGCCGCCCACGGCGGTACGGGACCTGTACGGCACAGTCCAGGACAAGGGCGCGAACAAGGGGGTGCTGGTCACCACCTCGTCCTTCGGACCGACGTCGTACACCTTCTCCAACGGCAAGCCGCTGGAGCTGGTTCCCGGCGACCGGCTGGTGGAACTCCTGCACCAGTACGGGCTGCGCGGGCGCCTCGGCGACGGTCCGGCGGCCCCGGTACCGGCACAGCGCGCTGCCGAGCCCGCCCCGCCGGCCGACCACAACGTGCTGGGCATGACCTGGTCGGGGCGGGTCGCGCTGGACGTGTGCGCCCTCGTCTGCGCCGGCAGCCGGGTGCTGAGCGAGGACCACTTCGTGTTCTTCAACAACCCGTGCACGCCCGACGGTTCGGTACGGACGCGGGCACACGCGGCGCCGGACAAGGCGGCACTTGAGGTCTCCTTCGACGCCTTGCCATCCGGGGCCGACCGGCTGGTGCTCGTGGCCGCCATCGACCCGGAGGCCGATCCGCACGCCGACCTGGCCGGATTCACCGACGCCCGGATCCGGCTCCTGGACGCGTCGGGCGCCGAGGCGGGTCGGCTGGAGGTCTCCGACGGCCGGGCCGGAGAGACCGCGCTGGTGCTCGGCTCCTTCCGGCGCCGGTCCAACGGCGACTGGGACTTCGTGATCGGCGGCAAGGGCTACCGGGGCGGCCTGGAGGACCTGCTGCGCGACTACGGCGTCGAGGTCGCGTAGGGGCGGACCGGGACCGCGGCCCGCATGCCCCGCCCGCCCCACCGGCGAGGCGGCGTACCCGGACGGCTCCGACGGGGCCGACGCAGCCGGGTCGGCGCGGATCCGGCCGGATCACGCGGATCACGCGGATCACGCGGAGAAAGTGTTATCGCCGCCCGCCCCGCAGGTCTCCTCATGTGTCAGGCCGAGTGGGCCGTCACACCTCTGAGGAGATGCGATGCAATTGCGCGACGACGAGTTCGGACAGGACGGGGACCGGGCGACGGTCGACACGGCGGGGACGGGCCTGCCTTCCGGGCCTCGCCACGCGGGCCGGGTGACCGGTGGCCGCCGCCGGGCCCGCAGGAAGATGCCCGTGCCGGCAGCGGTCGCCACTGTGGTCCTGCTGACCGGGGCCGGGAGTGCGTACACCCTCATATCCGCCGATGCCCCTGCCCGCACCGCGGCGACGGCGTCGTCCTCGACCCCGTCCTCCGACGCCGTCGGCCCGGGCCCCCTGGGTGAGCCGTCGGCCGACCCGGCCTCACCCACCGCCGCTGCGGCGGAGGGGACCCCCACGGCCTCGGCGACGCCGAGCGCGAGTGCCACCACCGCCGCGTCCCCTGCGCGTGCCGCGTCGGCCGAACCGTCGTCCGGGCGGTCCGCGAAGCAGGAGCGGTCCGCGCAGCCGACCCGCGCCCCTTCGGGGACCGGTCCGGTGGGGCCGGACCCGAAGATTGCGGGCGCCCGCACCTCGACCCAGGACGTCCAGGTGGCCGAGTCGTTGTCCCTGCGCTTGCTGAACGGCGAACGGGCCACCGTCGGGAGGCCTCCGCTCGCGCTCAAACAGGACCTCAGCACCTTCGCCCGCACCTGGGCCGAGCACATGAGCAAGAACGGGTTCGGCCACTCCTCCGACCGGGACCGCGCGCACCTGAAGACCGGCTCGCGCACCTGGACGGGCGAGAACATCGTCTGGTGGAGCGATGCCTCGATGACCGCCCAGGAAGCCGCCGAGAAGTTCCAGTCGATGTGGCGGCACAGCCCCGGCCACTACAAGGGCCAGGTCAATCCGGAGTTCACCGAGGTCGGTGTGGGCATGTACCGGGACGCCTCCGGCTGGTGGGGCGTCCACGTCTTCTCGGACGGCGCGTAGGGGAAGGACCGGGGCCGGCGCCGCGGGTCAATACATCCGGGTTGTCCCGGGCGAGTCCGGCCCGGGGACGTCGCTCCCGTCCGCCCCGGGGGCGTCGCCCTCCTCCGGGCCGGGGGTGTCCTCCCCTTCCGGCCCGGGCCGGTCGACGTACCGCAGCACGCCCCACATGGTCTCGGGGTTCACGTCCTGGGGGCTCTGCTCACGGCAGGCCGCCAACTCCCTCACCAGACCTTGGCCGTCGGTGCCCGAGCCGATCAGGACCAGCTGCGTCAGGCGTGCTTCGCCCCGCCCCCAGGGCCGCGGGGCGAAGCGGAGGAAGCGGCCGACCGCCTGGATCTCGTAGCACTCCCCGTGACCCGGGACTCCGAACCACACGAAACCCTTGATCCGGTAGAGCCCGGCCGGGCGGCGGTCGAGGAAGTCCATGAACCGGCGCGGGGAGAGGGCCTGTTCCGAGGTGAACTCCGTGCTCTCGTAGGCGGCGTGCGCGTGGGTGCGGTGGTCGTGGCCCTCGGCCTCCGCGATCAGGTCCTCAAAGGACAGCTGTCCCCGGGTCTCGGTCCAGGGCCTGCGGTCGAAGAGCAGCTCCGGGTCGATGCGGCCGTGGGCGGCGCCCACCACCGGGGTACCCGGCGCGCAGAGCGTGGCGAGTGCGCTCTCGATCCGGGCCCGTTCGTCCGCGTCGACCCGGTCGGTCTTGTTGAGCACGACCAGGTCCGCGACGGCGAGATGGCGGTCGGTCTCCGGGTGCCGGACCCGGGTCGCGTCGAACTCCGCGGCGTCCACGACCTGCACCATGCCGCCGTACCGGACGGCCGGGTTCTCGTTGGCCACCAGCATGCGGATCATCTCCTGGGGCTCGGCCAGCCCGCTCGCCTCGATGACGATCACGTCGATCCTGTGGACGGGTGCGGAGAGCTTCTCCAGGTACGCGTCCAGCTCGCTGCCGTCCACCGCGCAGCACAGGCAGCCGCCGCCGAGGGAGACCATCGAGTCTCCGACCTGGCCGGCCACCGACATCGCGTCGACCTCGATGGATCCGAAGTCGTTGACGACGACGCCGACGCGGGTGCCTCCACGGCTGGCGAGGAGGTGGTTCAGCATGGTGGTCTTCCCGGATCCGAGGAATCCGGCGAGGACGACGACGGGGATGGGCTGCCTGCTGTTCACCCGGTCGATCGTATCCAGGCCCGGTCAGTGCGGCGGCGGAACGGGCTGCGGCGGGGTGGGGCCCGTGTACCGGGCGGCCGGACGGATGATCTTGGAGTCGGTGGCCTGCTCCAGGATGTTCGCGCTCCAGCCGACGACCCGGGCGGCGCAGAAGGTCGGGGTGAACATCTCGCGCGGCAGCCCGCACAGCTCCATGACCACACCCGCGTAGAACTCCACGTTGGTGTGCAGTTCACGGCCCGGCTTGAGTTCGGCGAGGATCTCCTCCACCTGGCGTTCGACCTCTACGGCGAAGTCCACGAGGGGCCCGCCGAAGCCGAGGGCGATCTCGCGCAGCATGCGTGAACGGGGGTCCTCGGTGCGGTAGACGGGGTGCCCGAACCCCATGATCCGCTCGCCCGCGAGGACGCGCCCGCGGATCCAGGGTCTGATGCGGTCCACGGTCCCGATCGCGTCGAGGGTGTCCAGGGCGCGGCTGGGGGCGCCCCCGTGCAGCGGGCCGGAGAGCGCGCCGATGGCCCCGGTCAGGCAGGCGGCGACGTCGGCACCGGTGGAGGCGATCACCCGTGCGGTGAACGTCGAGGCGTTGAAGCCGTGGTCGACGGTGGATATCAAGTACCGCTCGACGGCACGGGCCCGAGCCGGGTCGGGCTCCTCGCCGGTCATCATGTAGAGGTAGTTGGCGGCGTACGGAAGATCCTCGCGCGGCTCGACCGGCTCCAGCCCCCGGCCCAGCCGGTACAGGGCGGTCAGGAGGGTCGGCACCGCGGCACATGCGGCCAGCGCGTCCGCCGCGCGGCGCTCGGGGGTGAGGTCGTACACCGGCCGGAAGCCGGCGGACGCACCGAGCAGCGAGAGCGCGGTGCGCAGCCCGGAGAGCGGGCCGGACAGCCGGGTGGCGCGGGCCAGGTCCGGCAGGGCCGCCCGCACCTCCTCGCGGACCGGGCGCAGCGCGGCGGTCTCGGCGGCGAAGGCGACCCGTTCGGCGGGGTCCGCCGGGAGCTCGCCGCGGAACATCAGGTGCCACACGTCCTCGAAGCTGCGGCAGGAGGCGAGCTCTACGGCCGAGTACTGGCGGTAGTGGTAGAAGCCCTCGCGGCCCCGGACGTCGCCCAGCACGGTGTCGGTGACCACGACTCCCGCGAGGCCCCGCGGTCCTTCGACGGTGCTTTCGATGGTGTTCATGCATCGAACATCTACGATGGATTCCATCACTGTCAATATTGATTGAATCAATATACGGATCCATCTGTAGGGTGGGCGGCATGAGTGACCAGACGGACGGCGGACGCCGGCTCAGCACGCAGGAGGCGGCCCGGGTGCTGGGCGTGAAGCCGGCCACCGTGTACGCCTACGTCAGCCGGGGCCAGCTCACCAGCCGACGTGATCCGGCGGGGCGCGGCAGCAGCTTCGACCCTGCGGAGGTGACGGCGCTGGCCCGGCGGAGCCGGCGCGAGGCGGCCCCTCCGCCGGCCGGTGAACTGTCCGTCCGCACGTCGCTGACGCTCATCGAACCCGACCGGTACTACTTCCGCGGGGTCGACGCCGTGGCCCTGGCCTCGCAGTACCGCTACGAGGAGGTCGCCGAGTGGCTCTGGACGGGAACCGTCACCCCCGGGGCACGGTTCACCGCTCCCCCGGAGGTGCTGGAAGCCGCCCGCCGGACGGTGGACGCCCTGCCGGCGCACAGCGGCCCCATCGACCGGCTGCGGGTGGCGGTCGCCGCCGCCGCGGTGGCCGATCCACTGCGCTTCGACCTGTCCGAGGAGGCCGTTCTCGGCTCCGCGCGCTGCCTGATCCCGACCCTGGTCGGCGCTCTGCCGACGGTGGGCACCGGGTGGGCCGGTGACGGCCGGATCGCCCGGCAGCTGTGGTCCCGGCTGACGCCGCGGGAGCCCGATCCGGATGCCCTCGCCGCCCTGGACCTGGCCCTGACACTGCTGGTCGACCACGACCTGGCCGCCTCCACGCTGGCCGTACGGGTGGCGGCGTCGGCGCGCGCGCATCCCTACGCGGCGGTGTCCGCCGGGCTCGGCGCGCTCGAAGGACCCCTGCACGGGGCGGCCGGGCGGCTCGCGCACCGGATGCTGGGGGAGGTGCTGGAACGGGGCGGCGCTGCGCCGGTCGTCGCTGAGTACCTGCGCGCGGGACGCCGGGTTCCGGGCCTGGGCCACCGCCTCTACCAGGGTGAGGATCCCCGCGCGGCGGCGCTGTTCGCCCGGCTGGAGGGGCTGGAACAGGCCGCCCCCGCACTGGCGGCGGCCCGTGAGGTGGTTGCCGTGATGGCCCGTCAGGGCGGTCTGCATGCCAATGTGGACCTGGCACTGGCCGTGCTGACATTGGCCTGCGGGATGGCCGCCGAGGCCGGGGAGACCGTGTTCGCGGTGGCCCGCACGGCGGGCTGGATCGCCCACGCGCTGGAGGAGTACCAGGAGCGCCCGCTGCGCATGCGCCCGAGCGGCGACTACCGGGGCCCCCGTCCGCCCCGCCCGATTCCCTAGTGCTGTGGCCGGAGAGGTGTGCCGGCTCGCAGCGTCCGGTGCGGCGCACGGCGGAGGGCCGCAGCTCGCCCCCGGCGTCCTCCCGCGGTCCGACAACGCGGCGAGGTGCCGTGCCGGGGCCCGCGAGGCGGTGAACCTTTCTGGCCAGAGCACGAGGCGCCGCCGCCGACCGCCACGACACCCGTGTCGTCCGCGTCACCCGCAAGGGCCCATGGCCCATGGCCCGGGCACGGAGCGGGGTGCCCGACGAACGGCGCCCGGACATTCCGCTCGCACCGGGGCCGACCTACCGTTGCTGTCCATGCGGTTCCCCCTCATCAGCGCTCGGCGCCTCGGGCTGCCCAAGCGGGCGGTCTCGCAGATCCTGCTGGCCCAGTTGGCCATCGCGGCCGGAGTCGTCGTCCTGGCCACGGGGCTGTTCCTCGCGCCGCTCGGCGCCCAGCTCGATGACCAGGCCATGCGCCGCGCCCTGGCCATCGCGCAGAGCGCCGCGGCGGACCCCGCGATCGCCGCGGGTCTCCTGGAGACCGCGGCGTCGGCGGACGGCCCGGTGCAGGCCTCGGCCGAGCGGATCCGCAAGGCGACCGGCGCCGAGTACGTCGTCGTCCTCGACCGGGACGGCATCCGCCACTCGCACCCGAGCCCCGACCGGATCGGCCTGCCCGTCTCCACCGACCCGAGCGACGCCCTGGCGGGCCGCGAGGTCATGGAGATCGACGACGGCACCCTGGGGCGCACCGCACGCGGCAAGGTCCCCCTCGTCGCCGCCGACGGCGAGATCGTCGGCGCCGTCTCGGTCGGCATCGCCTACGACAGCGTCCGCGACCGCCTGCTCGGGGCCGTCCCGGGGCTGCTCGCCCACGCCGGCGGCGCCCTGGCCGCGGGCGCCCTGGCCGCCTGCCTGCTGTCCCACAGGATCCACCGCCAGACCCGCGACCTGGCCTTCTCCGACATCGCCGGCCTGCTCGCCGAACGCGAGGCCATGCTGCACTCCGTCCGGGAAGGCGTGATCGCCCTCGCCCCGGACGGCCGGGTCCGGCTGGTCAACGACGAGGCCGCCCGGCTGCTGGGCCTCACCCCGGACTCCACCGGCGCCTTCGCCGGACACCCTCTGGACGACGTCCTCGGTGCCGGCCGCACCGCCGACGTGCTCTCGGGCCGTGTGACGGGCCGGGACCTGCTCACCGTCCAGGGCCCCCGGGTGCTGGTCGCCAACCGCATGCCCACGGCGGACGGAGGCGCCGTCGCCACCCTGCGCGACCGCACCGAGCTGGAGCACCTGAGCCGCGAACTCGACTCCACGCGCGGCCTCATCGACGCCCTGCGCGCCCAGGACCACGAACACGCCAACCGCCTCCACACCCTCCTCGGCCTGCTGGAACTGGGCCTGCACGAGGAGGCGGTGGAGTTCGTCACCGAAGTCGTCGGCGCGCACCGCACGACCGCCGAACAGGTCACCGAGAAGGTCCACGACCCGCTGCTGGCCGCCCTCCTCGTGGGCAAGGCCACCGTCGCCGCGGAGCGCGGCATCCCCCTGCGGCTGGCGTCCGCCACGCTCCTTCCCGACCGCCTGGTCGACCCGGGCGGGCTCGTCACGATCGTCGGCAACCTGGTGGACAACGCCCTGGACGCCGCCGCCGGCGGGACGGCGCCCCTGGTCGAGGTGGAGCTCCGCGCGGAGGGCCGTACCGCCGTGCTGCGGGTGCGCGACAACGGCCCCGGAGTCCCCGCCGCGCGCCGCGAGGAGATCTTCACCGAGGGCTGGTCGACCAAGCTGCCCCGGGCCCACCGCGAGCGCGGGCTGGGCCTCGCCCTCGTACGCCGCCTCGCGGAGCGGCAGGGCGGCAGCGCCCGGGCCGGTGAAGCAGCGGACGGAGGGGCGGAATTCTCCGTCGTACTTCCGGAGGCCCTGCGATGAACGAGACCCCGATCCACGTATTGGTCGTCGACGACGACATGCGTGTTGTCCAGATCAACGCGGCGTACGTGGCGAAGGTTCCCGGATTCCGGGTGATCGCTCAGGCCCGTTCCACCGCAGAGGCCCTGGACTTCCTCTCCGCCCACCCGGTGGACCTGGTCCTCCTCGACCACTACCTGCCCGACGAGAACGGTCTCGACCTGGTCCGCCGTCTGCGCCAGCGCGGCGACGGCACCGATGTGATCATGGTCACCGCCGCCCGCGACCTCGCAACCGTGCAGGCCGCGATGCGCCTCGGAGCACTCCAGTACCTGGTCAAGCCGTTCACCTTCGCCGGCCTGCGCGCCCGCCTGGAGGCCTATCGTTCGCTGCGCCGAACCCTGGCCACGGGCGGCGAGGCCGAACAGGACGAGGTGGACCGGATCTTCGGCGCCCTCGCCGGTGCTGCGTACGAGAACGAGCTGCCCAAGGGCCACTCCCCCACCACGGCCGAGCTGGTCCGCCAGGTGCTGCGCCCGGCCGAAAGCCCGCTGTCCACCCAGCAGATCGCCGACCGCGCCGGTATCAGCCGCCAGACCGCCCAGCGTTATCTGAAGCTCCTCGAACGCTCCGGCCGCGTCTCCCTGGCCCTGCGCTACGGCGGGACCGGCCGCCCGGAGCACCGCTACGCCTGGATCCCGTCGGACGGGCGCGCCTGAGGCCTACGCCCGGCACCCCGCCTCCTGCCCGCCCCCCCCTGCAGCCTGCGCAACCGGTCGCGGCTCAGACCGCTCCCGCGCCGGTCAGCGAGCGAACCTCGATCTCCGCGTGCTTCGCCTCGTCCGGTTCCTCGCCCGAGGTGACCGTACCCACCCAGCCGGCCAGGAAGCCCAGCGGGATCGAGACGATCCCCGGGTTCTGCAGCGGGAAGATCTGGAAGTCCACCCCCGGGAACAGCGACTCCGCGCTGCCCGACACCACCGGCGAGACCAGCACCAGCAGCACCGCCGGAACCAGGCCCCCGTACACCGACCAGACAGCCCCCCGGGTGGTGAAACCGCGCCAGAAGAGCGAGTACAGCAGCACCGGAAGGTTGGCCGAGGCCGCCACCGCGAAGGCCAGCCCCACCAGGAACGCCACGTTGAGGTTCTGCGCGAGCAGCCCGAGGGCGATGGCCACCGCGCCGATCCCCACGGCCGCGGCCCTGGCCACCGAGACCTCGCTGCGCTGCCTAGCGTGCCTGCGCTTGAGCGAGGCGTACAGATCGTGGGCGACGGAGGCGGACGAGGCCAGGGTGATCCCGGCCACCACGGCCAGGATGGTCGCGAAGGCGATGGCGGCGACGAAGGCGAACAGCACCGCACCCCCGGTGGTATCGGCGCCGCCGCCGAGGAAGGCCGCCAGCAGGGGGACGGCCGTGTTCCCCGAGGCGTTGGAGGCCCGTACCTCGTCGGGTCCGACGAGGGCCGCCGCCCCGAAGCCGAGCACGATGGTCATCAGGTAGAAGCCGCCGATCAGCCCGATCGCCCAGACCACCGAGCGGCGGGCCGCCCGGGCGGTGGGCACGGTGTAGAAGCGCGACAGGATGTGGGGCAGGCCCGCGGTCCCCAGGACCAGGGCGAGACCCAGGCTGATGAAGTCGGCGCGGGCCGTCCAGTCCCCGCCGTACTTCAGGCCGGGGCTCAGGAACGCGAGCCCGTGCCCGCTGCGTTCGGCGGCGCCGGTGAGCAGCCGGCCGAAATCGCCGTGGAAGCGCAGCAGCACGAGCACGGTCAGGGTGATCGCCCCGCCCATCAGCAGCACGGCCTTCACGATCTGGATCCAGGTGGTGGCCCGCATACCGCCGAAGGAGACGTAGACCACCATCAGGGCGCCCACCCCGATCACCGTCAAGGTCCGTGCCGCGGCGCTCGAGTTGCCGAGCAGCAGCCCGACCAGACTGCCCGCGCCGACCATCTGCGCGACGAGGTAGAGCACGGAGACGACGACCGAGGAGGTGCCGGCGGCGATCCGTACCGGGCGCTCGCTCATCCGGGCGGCGACCACGTCGGCGAGGGTGAAGCGCCCGCAGTTGCGCACCAGTTCGGCCACGAGGAAGAGCACGACCAGCCAGGCGACCAGGAACCCCACCGAGTAGAGCAGGCCGTCGTAGCCGAAGAGGGCGATCAGCCCGGAGATGCCGAGGAAGGACGCGGCGGACATGTAGTCGCCCGCGATGGCGAAGCCGTTCTCCATCGGGGAGAAGAGTCTCCCGCCGACGTAGAACTCCTCGGCGGAACCGTGCCGGTTGCGGCTGACCCAGGTGGTGATGCCCAGGGTCACCGCGATGAAGAGGCTGAACAGCATCAGCGCGAGGGTCTGGTGCTCACTGGTCACCGGCCTGCCCTCCTCGCCCGGCTCCGCTCCCGGCCGTGTTCCTGCTCGAAGACGGTCCAGCGCAGGTCGAGTGCGGCCCGGTCCCGGCGCAGCCGTGCGTGCCGGGCGTAGGCCCAGGTGAGCAGGAAGGTGCTGAGGAACTGCCCCAGCCCCGCCAGCATGGCCACGTTTACCGCGCCCAGGACGGGCCGTGCCATCAGGCCGGGCGCGGCCGTGGCGGCCACCACGTAGGCGACGTACCAGAGGAAGAACCCGGCGGTCGCGGGGACGACGAAGCGGCGATACCGGCTGCGGACCTCTTGGAAGGCGGCGCTGCGCTGCACTTCCCGGTAGATGTCGGATGCGCCGGGCGTCGGGCGGCCGACCGGGGCCGGCCGGGGCGGGTACGGTTCCGCGCCCTCGCCCCAGCCGACGGCCAGCGCGTCGTACCAGGGGTCGTCCAGCCGGATCGTTCCGGCATCGCGGCCTTCGTGCTTGTCCACCGAACTCTCCTTGTCCGCTGCCGCATTGGCCGCGTGCCCCAAGGATGTGCGGAATGGACGGTTTCCGGACTGGTGTACCGGTGCTCTTCACTCCAACAGGTGATGCAGCGAAGAGCACCGGTGTGCCGTGGCGCCCGCCCCGTGTCAGATGCCGCCGGCCGCCGGCGGCGTTCCGCTCAGGCGTCGATGCGCGAGCGGTCCAGCGTGGCCGCGGAGCTCGTGATGAACTCCTTGCGCGGGGCCACCTCGTTGCCCATGAGCAGGTCGAAGACCTGCTCGGCGGAGTCCAGGTCGCCGATGTTGATCCGGCGCAGGGTGCGGAAGCGGGGGTCCATGGTGGTCTCCGCCAGCTGGTCCGCGTCCATCTCGCCGAGGCCCTTGTAGCGCTGGATCGAGTCCTTGTAGCGGATGTTCTTGCGCTGGTACTCCAGAAGAGTTTGGCGCAGTTCGTTGTCCGAGTACGTGTAGACGTACTTGTCCTGGCCCTTCTTGGGCTGGACCAGCTCGATCCGGTGCAGCGGCGGGACGGCCGCGAAGACCCGGCCGGCCTCGACCATCGGCCGCATGTACCGCTGGAAGAGCGTGAGCAGCAGACAGCGGATGTGGGCGCCGTCCACATCGGCGTCGACGAGCAGCACGATCTTGCCGTAGCGGGCGGCGTCGATGTCGAAGGTCCGGCCCGATCCGGCCCCTATGACCTGGATGATCGCACCGCACTCGGCGTTCTTGAGCATGTCCGAGACCGAGGACTTCTGGACGTTGAGGATCTTGCCCCGGATGGGCAGAAGCGCCTGGAACTCGGAGTTGCGGGCGAGCTTCGCGGTGCCGAGGGCGGAGTCGCCCTCGACGATGAAGAGCTCGCTGCGGTCCACGTCGTCGCTGCGGCAGTCTGCCAGCTTCGCCGGAAGGGAGGAGGTCTCCAGCGCGGTCTTGCGGCGCTGCGCCTCCTTGTGCTGGCGGGCCGCGATCCGCGTCCGGGCGGCCGCGACGATCTTCTCCATCACGGCGCGGGCCTGCTGCTTGTCGTCACGCTTGGTGGAGGTCAGGAAGGCCTTGAGCTCCTTGGCGACCACCGCCGCGACGACCCGGGTGGCGGCCGAGGTGCCGAGCACCTCCTTGGTCTGGCCCTCGAACTGCGGCTCGGCGAGACGGACGGTGACGACGGCCGTCATGCCCTCCATCGCGTCGTCCTTGACCACGTCGTCCTCGGCGACGCGCAGCAGCTTGGCCGAGCGAAGCACCTCGTTGACGGTCTTGGTCACGGAGCGTTCGAAGCCGGTGACGTGGGTGCCGCCCTTGGGGGTGGCGATGATGTTCACGAAGGACTTGACGTTGGTCTCGTAGCCCGTGCCCCAGCGCAGCGCGATGTCCACACCGAGATCGCGGGTGACCTCGGCGGGGGTCATGTGGCCGCGGTCATCCAGGACGGGGACGGTCTCCTTGAAGGTGCCCGAGCCGGTCAGCCGCAGCACGTCGCAGGCGGCCTTGTCCTGGGCCAGGTACTCGCAGAACTCACTGATGCCCCCGTCGAAGCGGAAGGTCTCCTCGGTCTTGCCGGCCCCGTCGATGGCCCGCTCGTCGCGGACGACCAGGGTCAGACCGGGGACGAGGAAGGCCGTCTGGCGGGCGCGCTGGTAGAGCGTCTCCAGGTTGAGGCGGGCGTCCTTGAGGAAGATCTGGCGGTCGGACCAGTAGCGGATCCGGGTGCCGGTCCTGCCCTTGGCGATGCGCTTGACCTTGCGCAGGCCGTTCGCCGGGTCGAAGGGGCTGTCGGGGCCCTGCTCGGTGAACATCCCGGGGACGCCGCGCCGGAAGCTGATGGCGTGCGTGGCGCTCCCCCGGTCGACCTCCACGTCCAGGCGGGCGGAGAGGGCGTTGACCACCGAGGCGCCGACGCCGTGCAGGCCGCCGGAGGCGGCGTACGAGCCGCCGCCGAATTTGCCGCCCGCGTGCAGCTTGGTCATGACGACCTCGACACCCGACAGGCCGGTCTTGGGCTCGACGTCCACGGGGATGCCGCGGCCGTTGTCGCGGACCTCGACCGAGGAGTCCTCGTGGAGGATCACCTCGATGTGGTCGCAGTAGCCGCCCAGGGCCTCGTCGACGGAATTGTCGATGATCTCCCACAGGCAGTGCATGAGGCCCCGGCTGTCGGTCGAGCCGATATACATGCCGGGACGCTTGCGGACGGCCTCCAGCCCTTCGAGGACGAGCAGGTGCCGCGCGGTGTAGTTGGAACCGTCCCGGTCTGCTCCGGGCAGCAGCGCGCTGGAAGGCACGGACGTGTCGGCGGTCACGCAGTTCGCTCCTCGCTGAATTTCTTTTCTGGCCCTGTCGGGCGCAGGGGTGGCTCGGGTACCCGTCGAAGGGTACCGAGGCCAGGTAGAGCCGATGCAACGCCACCCTCGCGCTTTCCTCAGCCTAGTCCAGATCCGTACGGATGTTCGATCCCCCGGGCGGGTGAAGGAAACATCACGTTCCCTTCCGCGCATGAACCATTTAGGGTTCGGGCACGTCCTCATGAACAACCTGGCACTCACGCCGGGGAGGATGGAACTGCAACAAGCGCACGAGTGACAACGCGAAACCGTAAAGCAACGCAATACGGCTCCTTCGCCGCCAACCGGCAACAGCCGGCCAGCTTCGGAAGGAAGTTTCGAGGAAAAGCCGAGAGCGGGAACGTTTTCGGCCTGGTTGGATGTTGACCCTGGTACGACAGCTCGTCGAGCTAGAGAAGAGGCGACGTGACTACTGTTCTGACACCCGCGACCCCGCTGACGGCCGCTGACCGATGCGACCGTTGCGGCGCCCAGGCATATCTGCGCGTCGTCCTGCTGAGCGGCGGTGAACTGCTCTTCTGCGCCCACCACGGTCGCAAGTTCGAGCCGGAACTCAAGAAGATCGCCGCGGAAATACAGGATGAGACCGAGCGGCTCACGTCCGCTCCGGCTGCCCACGCCGAACCCGAGGACCGCTGACACAGGCCACCTCGCATCCGACGAGCCAGGACCGGCCAGGCCGGTCGACGGGCGGCACCCCTGAGACCCAGGGGTGCCGCCCGTCCTCACGTCCGCAGGCCGCCCGCACTGGGAAAGTCGGCGGTACCGAGCCGTCCCGGGCCGGTGTCACAGGACGGCGGCAACGGGCCGGCCGCCCCTGGTCCGCTCGTTGCCCCTGTGCGGACGCTGCACGCGGCCAGGTCGCCCGCGGGGCCCCCGGCCGACCTATTGGACCCCGTCCTGCTGCGAGGCCCTCTCCGAGCCCGTCACGAAGCCGGCCAGTGGGGCGATACGCGTGTACACACCCGGGCTGTCGGCACGTCCGCAGCCCCGGCCCCACGAGACCAGCCCGATGAGCCGGCCCTGCGCCACCAGCGGCCCGCCGCTGTCGCCCTGGCAGGCGTCCTTGCCTCCCCCGCCGTCTCCCGCACACACCATGGATTCGGCCCGGTACTGTCCGTCCATGTCCCCGGGATAGGCGCGCCCGCACACCTCGTCCGCGAGGACCCTCACGCGTGCGGCCCGCAGGGCGTACGCGTAGTCGCCGAAGCCGCTGGTGTCGCCCCAGCCGTACACGTCCGCCTCGGTGCCCGCCCGGTAGGCGGGATGCCCCGTCTCCGCCATGGGCAGGACGTGGTGTGCCGGAACGGCTTCCGCCAGCTCCAGGACGGCGAGGTCGCCCGCATTGCTCCGCGGGTCGTAGTCGGGATTCACCCGTGCCCCGCGCACCGCGATCTCCCGGCCGTCGGCCGCCCGGAGCTCCGTACGACCGGCGATCACCCGGAAATCGGACACGGACTCGACGGGTCCGCCGAGCACCTGCCGGCCCAGGCAGTGCGCCGCGGTGACCACTTTGGTCGGCGCGACCACGACACCCCCGCAGAACTGCCCGTCCCGCGTACCTCCGAACCGGTCACGGCTGGCCAGGGCCACGACCCAGGGGCTGTCGGCCACCTTCACCGGCTTCCCGCCGATCACCACGCTGTCCGCGGCCGCCCGGGGCATCTGGGCGAGCGGCACCGCGGCCGTTCCCGCCGCCAGGGTCAGCGCGCCCGCCAGGACACGGGCAAAGGGACGACGCATGGGGCCTCCTGACTCCGAGTGTGCATGACTCCACCCAGAGTGGGTTGCCCGGTGGCCGAGCGCACCCGCGCGGACACCGTCGGCGCCTCCGTCGCGCGGGCCTCAGCGGCATCCGCCGCCGAGGCCCGCCGACCGGCTCAGTCCAGGTAGTCGCGCAGCACCTGGGAGCGCGACGGGTGGCGCAGCTTCGACATGGTCTTCGACTCGATCTGGCGGATCCGCTCGCGGGTGACGCCGTAGACCTTGCCGATCTCGTCGAGGGTCTTGGGCTGTCCGTCGGTGAGGCCGAAGCGCATGGAGACCACGCCGGCCTCGCGCTCGCTCAGAGTGTCGAGCACCGAGTGCAGCTGCTCCTGCAGCAGCGTGAAGCTCACGGCGTCGGCCGGGACGACGGCCTCGGAGTCCTCGATGAGGTCACCGAACTCGCTGTCGCCGTCCTCGCCGAGGGGCGTGTGCAGGGAGATCGGCTCGCGGCCGTACTTCTGGACCTCGATGACCTTCTCGGGGGTCATGTCGAGTTCCTTGGCCAGCTCCTCCGGGGTGGGCTCGCGGCCCAGGTCCTGGAGCATCTGGCGCTGCACGCGGGCGAGCTTGTTGATGACCTCGACCATGTGGACGGGGATGCGGATGGTGCGGGCCTGGTCGGCCATGGCACGCGTGATCGCCTGCCGGATCCACCAGGTCGCGTAGGTGGAGAACTTGTAGCCCTTGGTGTAGTCGAACTTCTCGACCGCACGGATGAGGCCCAGGTTGCCTTCCTGGATCAGGTCCAGGAAGAGCATGCCGCGGCCGGTGTAACGCTTGGCCAGCGAGACCACGAGACGGAGGTTGGCCTCCAGCAGGTGGTTCTTGGCGCGGCGGCCGTCCTCGGCGATGATCTCCAGCTCGCGCTTGAGCTTCGGCGCCAGCTTGTCGGAGTTCGCCAGCTTGTCCTCGGCGAACAGACCGGCCTCGATCCGCTTGGCGAGCTCGACCTCCTGCTCGGCGTTGAGGAGCGGCACCTTGCCGATCTGCTTGAGGTAGTCCTTGACCGGGTCGGCGGTCGCGCCGGCCACCACGACCTGCTGGGCCGGGGCGTCGTCCTCGTCGTCCGAGATGACGAAGCCCTTGTTCTCCCCGCCCTCGTCCTCTTCGTCGCCCTCGGCCTTGACCGCGTCGGGCCCCTCGTCCGGGGTCTCGTCCTCGCCGGCCTCGTCCGCGTCCTTCTTGGCCGCGGTCTTCTTCGCGGCGGCCTTCTTCGCGGCGGCCTTCTTGGCGGGCGCGGCCTTCTTCGCGGCCGTCTTCTTCGCGGCCACCTTCTTGGCGACGGGCTCCGCCGCGGCCTGCTCGACGGCGGCGTCCGGTTCCTGCTCCTGCGGGTCCACCGCGGCAGGTGCCGCGGCCACGGGCTGGGCCGCCGCCGTCCTGGCCGCCGTCTTCCTGACGGGCTCGGTGGCCGTCCGCTTGGCCGGGCTCTTCGCTGCGACGCTCTTGCGGGTGGTGCGCTTGGGCGACTCCGCGGCACTGACCATCAGCGTCACACCCTCTTCCTCGAGGATCTGGTTGAGGCTGCGCAGAACATTCTTCCACTGGGTCGCAGGAATCTGGTCAGCCTCGAAGGCCCGACGCACGTCATCGCCGGCGATCTGCCCCTCGGCCTTGCCCCGCTCGATGAGCGCCATCACAGACTCGGAATCGGCGATCTCCGGCGGGAGCGTACGGGATGTGCTGGCCGACACGAACAACCTCTCGGAACGATGGGAACGGCTTCCGACCCCGGGCCTGGTGGTGCTGGACCGGAGCCGACGACCACCGACCGGGGATGGGCCGGCGGCGCGGGCAGGGGCCGGGGAGCTGCACAGCAACCCCAAGGGCTGCTGTTCCCTCCGTCGGCCATCACCTCTTAAGTCATCGCGCGACCTCGCGGAGCGTTACGCCCAATCTTCGTGGCCCGAGTCACACCCTGTATGCGCGGATGCCGGTCATACGGTCGCACCCCTCGGCCCCGGAAGCTTCGCGGCAGCCCCGGAGGGGCTCCGAAAGAGGGACGAAGCCCACACGCCGGTGTCGCCGGGCCCGGCCGGGCCCGGCGACGTGTCGTACACCCCCGCGCGCCCGCCCGTCAGTGCTCGCGCGGGGCAGGAACCACGCGCTCGACCTCCGGATGAACCGTCAGGAGCTGGCGCATCGCGCTCTCGGCACCCGCTGCGTCGCCCGCAGCGAGGGCCTCGACCATCCGGGCGTGGTGCGCTACGCACGCCTCGCTCGGGCGGTCGCAGGAGGTCATCGGGCTGCCGGAGACCTGGAGGGCGGCGGAGACGATGCCGGAGAGGTGTTCCAGCATGCGGTTGCCCGCCACCTGGATGAGGAGTGCGTGGAACTCGTTGTCGGCGCGCGCGAAGGTGATCGAGTCACCCTGACCGAGGGCGTGGCCCATGATCTCGACCATGTCGGCCAGGCGCTGCTGGACGTCCGGGCGGCCGTGGCCGGCGGCCAGGCGGGCGGCGAGGGGCTCGATCGTCCAGCGGAGCTCGCCGAGCTCGCGGCGCTGGTCGTCGCGCTGGGGCCCGAAGGCACGCCACTCGATGATGTCGGGGTCGAGCAGGTTCCAGTCGGCGACGGGGCGCACCCGGGTGCCGACGTTGGGACGGGCGCTGACGAGGCCCTTGGCCTCGAGGACCCGCAGCGATTCGCGGACGACCGTGCGGGAGACCTCGAAGCGCTGGCCGATCTCCTCGGGAACCAGGGGGCGGTCCGCGCCGAGATCGCCGGAAACGATCATCTGGCCGAGCTGCTGGACGAGTTGGCCGTGCAGTCCGCGGCCGCGGCTGCCTGCCGCCCGGCGGCCCACCCGGCTCAACTCGACGTCGGCGCCGTCCCAGTGGGGTGCTCCGACGCGGTCGGACCCGGGGGTCTCCGCGTAGGGGTAGCGGTCGAGTTCGCCCGCGCCGGCGAGGCCGGAGTCGGCATGGCGGGCGGCGGTCATCATGGTGTGCGCAAGGGTACTCACGAATCCTTTGTCGGTCGTGCCTCCGCGGCCCTTGAGGTCTTTGGTGAAAAGCACACGAAAGGGTGATCGGTGCCACCTACGCAATTGACGACTTATCGTAAAGAACCGGGCCTATTGCGCGGAGTTGCGGTCCCCTTGACGCGACATGGACTGCATCGGTCCCGTCCGCGACCGCTCCGGCACCGGAACGATCACCAACGAACCCTGCTGCGCAGTCCGGTGAACCCATAGGCGCACAACAGGACCATCAGCGACAACAGCAGTGCAGTGGCGACGGGCTGGGTCACCACCCGCAGGGCACCGACCAGCAGCCGGTCCGCCTCGGGCGGCCACTGCACCCAGGACAGACCGCGCAGCCTGGGGCCCAGTCCGGTCATCGGGTACGCGGACGAGCCTTCCAGCGCCCTGCGCACCAGCGGAACCACTCCCACGGGTACGGCGAGCACGGCCGCCAGCCCCGCGGCGGCGGATCGGAAGACGCCGGAGGCCAGCACGCCGGCCCAGGCGCAGCCGATCAGTAGTCCGGCCCAACTCGCGGCCGGGGAAAGCCAGTGCGCGGGGGCGCGCAGCGGGCCGCTGCCGAAGGCGAGCGCCAGGGCGGCCGCGTCGGCCGTCACCACCAGGGCGCCCAGCAGCAGGGCGAGGGCGGCGCTGACGCCGAGCTTCGCGGTGAGCAGCCCGAGCCGGCGGGGCACGGTGCCCCGGTCGGCAGCCAGCGCCGGGTAGCGGTACTCCTCGCCGAAGGCGAGCGCGCCGAGCAACCCCGCGCCGAGGGCGGCAGGCGGCAGCGGCAGCAACTCGGGCCAGGCGGCCAGCAGTCGACCCTGCGGGATCCGACCGGACCGGGCGAGCACGAGGGCGGTGAGAACCGAGACCGCGACCACGAGGGCAGTGGTGAGGATGGGGGTGGCGGTCCCGAAGACCCGGAGCAGCTCGTAGCGCAGCGGCCTCAGGGGCCCACCCAGGCGCCGCACGGCCGAGGCTGGACCCTGGGGGTGACCCTGCCGAGCGCGCCCGGCGGTGTCCTCGCCGGGGCCGGGTGCAGCACCGGCGGCCGTCGCGTCCGCGACCCGCGCGTGCGGGACCTGGGTCGCCGGCGTTCCAGCGTCGCCGGTCTCGTCGGCGAGCTGGTGGACCAGCACGCCGTGACGGAACGCCGCCTCGCCGACCTCGGCGCAGTTGCTCCCGTACACCGACAAACGGCTGCCGCTCTCCTCGACGATCTCCACCGCCCGCTGGGCCGCCCGGGCTTCCCGGCCCAGGACGTCGGCCAGGCGGGCGGCATGCGGGGTACGTACGGCGACCCGAGGCCTCAGCCGGGTCCGCGCGAACTCCGCGGCCTCCTGATCGGCGACGAGGCGGCCCGCCTCGATACTGACGACCCGATCGGCGCTCCTGGCCGCTTCCCTGGCATCGGCAGTAGTGAAGAGGACGGCGCCGCCGAGGGCGGCGTGGCCGCGCAGCAGCCCGTACAGCCAGCCACGTTCTCGGGGCGAGAGCCCCGCGGCAGGCTCGTCGAGGAGCAGGGTGCAGGGATCACCAAGCAGCGCCGAGGCCAGGGCGACCCTGCGCTCCATGCCGACCGACAGCGAACCGAGACGCTGGTCCCTCAGACCCGCGATGCCGACGACCTCAAGCATGGTGTCGGCCCGGGAGGCGGGCACCCCGGCGGCGGCGCAGAGCATCCTCAGTTGGTTTCGGACGGTCCGTGCCGGGTTGCCGGGGACGTCTCCGAGCACCACTCCGACCTCACGGCAGGGGTGCGGAATCCGGTGCAGCGGGCGGCCACGGAAGTACGTGACGCCGCGCCCGGGTTCGAGTTCGAGCATGAGCCGCAGGGCGGTCGTCTTGCCCGAGCCCGACCCTCCGAACAGGGCGGTCACATGCCCCGGGCGGGCCTCGAGGGTGAGGTCGTCCACAAGGGGCGGAGTGTCGGATCGTGGTGTGCTGGTGAGTCCGATGGCCTGGAGCATCGCTTCTCTCGCGGGGTGTGAGACCGCTCTGCGGCAGCGTGAGTACCGCAAGCAAGATAACGCGATATGTCCGATTTTCGGCGCAACCGGTCCGATCGAATGCCGATCGTTCCGCCGGATCTTTCCCCGGCCGGGCCCTGGTGCGGCCATCGCCGGACGCGGCACCCGTGGCGCGGGCTCCCCCGGGTCAGACCTCCGGGCGCAGCATCGGCGGATTGAGCAGGGTCGCCCCGCCCGCGCGGAACAGCTGGGCGGGACGGCCGCCCTGACGGGTCGTCGTTCCGCCGGCCGGCACCAGGAAACCCGGAGTGCCGGTGACCTTGCGGTGGAAGTTGCGCGGGTCCAGTGCCACCCCCCACACCGCCTCGTACACCCGGCGCAGTTCCCCGACGGTGAATTCGGGCGGGCAGAAGGCGGTGGCCAGCGAGGAGTACTCAATCTTCGAGCGGGCCCGCTCCACACCGTCGGCAAGGATCTGCGCATGGTCGAAGGCGAGCCCCGCGGCGCCCTCGTCCCCGACGGCCAGCACCTCGTCGACGGGTGCCCAGCGCGCACTGTTGGCATCGCCTCCGGCCCGGGGCGCGGGGAGGTCCGGAGCCAGCACCAGGTGCGCCACGCTGACGACGCGCATCCTGGGATCACGCTTCGGATCGCCATAGGTGGCCAGCTGTTCGAGGTGGGCCCCGTTGCCCGCACCCGGCATGGCCGGATCGTGGGCACACAGGCCGGTTTCCTCGGAGAGCTCTCTCGCAGCGGCGGCCGCGAGGTCCTCGTCACCGCGGACGAATCCGCCGGGCAGCGCCCAGCGCCCCTGGAACGGCTGCTCACCCCGCCGGACGACCAGCGCGCAGAGCGCGTGGCGCCGCACGGTGAGCACGACCAGGTCGACGGTGACTGCGAAGGGCGGATAGGCCGACGGGTCGTAGGGCGACATGCCGCGATCATAGTCGTCTGCTTGACGATAAACAGCGCTTTGGTGACCTTGAAGACGATGGCCCGCGGGCCGGCGAGGGTGCCCGTCGCACCCGACCTGTGACGTGCTCCGCCCAGGCGCCCGGCTCGAAGCATCACCGCTCGCACGAGGCGGGGCATCACCACTCGTACGAGGCTCGGGCCGCCGGAACCCTCAGCCTCCCAGTTGGAGCGCATCCGCGGCCTCCTCCACCATGCCGAGGCCGAGCCGGCCGACCCGGACGGCAAAGGGCTCGCCCGCCACCCGCAGGCCCGCGAGCCGGATCGCTCCCAGGGGCGCGCCGGGAAGGGGGGCGAGGGCGACGGTGCCCACGGGGGCGTCGGGACGGATGCCCGCGAGGGCGGTCAGCACGTGGACTCCCGCGGCCGCGGCCACTGCGGCGGGGCGGCAGGCCGCCGGGTGCGGGACCGGGGCGCTGCCCGCGGTGCGCTGCTCGGCGGCGAACATCTCCGGAAGCCGGTACCCGAAGGCCTCCGCCGCGTCCAGGAGCCCTCTGAGCAGGCCCGCTGCCTCCTGCTCGAAGCCCGCAGCGGCCAGGCCGGACACGGCGACGGCGCTCTCGTACGCCCGCACGGCGCCCGAGCGGTGGCCGAACGGGTTGAATCCCGGCTCCTTGAGGGCCATGCTCCGCAGCCCCCATCCGCAGTCCATGGCCGGGGCTCCAAACAGCCGGGCGAGCTGCTCGGTGCGGATCCGGTCGAGAAGCCCGGGGGCGAGCCGCCCGCCGCCGAGGAGCCCGGTGTCGAGCAGGTGGGCGGCAGCGCCGGTCAGCCGCGGCAGCGGCCGCCCGTCGGGATGCAGGGCCGAAGCCGGCCGGCCGCCGTCCGGGCCATCGATCCAGAACCGCTCCCGGAACCGCTCCCGCAGTGCCGCTGCCCGCTCCCGCCACTCCTCAGCGCCGGGGCGCCCGCATCCGGCGAGGAGTTCGGCGCCGAGCACGGCGGCCCGGTGGGCGTGGGCCTGGGTCTCGCAGCGTCGGGGACCGGGGTCGGGATCGGCCAGGAAGCCGTCATCCCCGAGGGCTCCGCGCAGCCAGTCCAGGCACCGTTCGGCAGCGGGGAGCAGCCGGACGAGGTCCTCCTCCGGCATACCCCAGAGCCGGGCTTCGGCGAGCACCGAAGGGAAGGCGAGGGTCGCCTCGGTGCCGGTGCAGGCGGGCGGCAACTGCGGGCCGGCCCCCCGCAGGGGACCCGGAATCCTCCCGGCGTCGGCCCCGTGCCCCCCGGTCTGCGTCCGGGCGAGCACGCGCAGGGTGGCGGTGGCAAGGCCGGTCCCCAACGGCAGCGCCATACGGGCGGCCCAGAGCGACTCCGCCGGCGCCAGGCCCAGCCGCCAGGGCACCCCGGCCGCGGCGAAGGCGTCGCCCGGTTCCGCGGGGTCCCGCGAAAGCAGCGCGCCCAGGTCCTGGACGCTGCTGCGGAACCATGCCCCGACCCTCGGGTCGTCCCCCTCCGCGCGGGCGTCGGCCAGGGGGTTCGCCACCCGGCCGACGGGGGCCCGCACCACCTGGTCGTGCGTGGTCCGCAGCTCGATGGTGCGCGATTCGCCGGGGCCCAGTTCGAGCTGCCAGCGCAGCAGTCCGGCCGAGGCCACGGCGTCGTCGGGCGCGGGGTCGGCCGCGGTGACGGCCTGGGCCTCGCCGGTGCTCCAGCGCAGACCGGCAGCGTGCACCCCGGCGGGCAGCTCCGGGCCGGCCCGGCCGGCGGCCACGGCGGCCAGCTCCGCCAGGTCGGTCCCGAGGTGGACCTCCACCGGGAGCCGTACCGGCCGGGCCGCGAAGCTGCGCAGGGTGATCCGTTCGGTGCCGTCGGCGTGGCGGACGCGTTCCACCCCGATGTCCGGGTCGGGTCCGGGGTCGGCGCCGGTCCGCACGGTCGCGGTGAAGGCGGCCCGGTCGGCACCGAGGCTGCGCCCCTGGACGGCGACCGGGTCCCGGCCGCCGACGCGCAGCATGCAGCGGGAAAGCAGCCTGCGCCCGGAGCGGTAGATCCCGTCGACCCCCCTCCCGGTCAACTGGCCGTGCTCCGGCGAAATGACCAGACAGGGCGCGGCGACGCAGATGACGGCGCCGTGCACGGGTGGCAGCTCGGGCCTGCGGGCAGCGGGCACGCCGGGCGGGCGGGCGGGTGCGGGGTGAGACATGTGTCGCCTTGTCTGCGCTCCGGTGGGTTCAGCTGGGCGGCGGCGCGGCCGGGGCCGGACCTCCCCCCAGCTGAACGCCCCCGGCCCCGCCCGGGTCACGGGCCGCGGCTCCGGCCGGGTGCTCCGTGGGCGCGGCCCGTTCGGCCGGGCGGGTGTCGGGACACCGCGGTGCATCCGTACGGGACGGCCGGACGGCGGCCGGTGCGCGCTCACTGCCCGGTCCCCGCAGTGCGGCGGGATCCGCGGCGCGGGGCCGTGCGGCCCCGCCGGCCGGGCGGCCGAGTGGCGGCCGAGGACCGGCTGCGCCTGGGTTGCCTGCGGCGTCGTTCCTCCCTGAGGCACTGCCGCAGCCCCTCGGGGTCGAGCCCCTCGTTGCAGGCGTGGTGGAGCAGCTGTGCGAAGCGGTATTCGGAGTCGGCGCGCAGGGCCAGGCCGAGGGCGATCCGGGCCGTGGGCTCGTCGCCGGTCGACCAGGAGACCCACCCCGCCAGGGTGAGCGGGGCTGCAGCGTGCTCTGCGTAGGCGCCGACGCAGCGGCGGGCCAGGGCCCGCCAGAGCCGCAGGGCGGGGGCCGCTTCCTCTCCCTCCATCCACTCGGCCGCGATGTCGCGGACTTCCCGGTCCTGGAGGCCGAGGATCAGCGAGGCCGCCTCGTCGTGCCCGAGGAGCGCGTCGTCCCAGTCGTCTCCCTGGGCACCGCCCTCGACGGGCGGGGCCAGCACCATGCGCCGCATCAGGGCCTGCGCCAGCGTGATGGTCTCGGCACCGACCTCCTCCCGGGTGGCGCCGTGCAGGATCCGGGGCATCAGAGCCGCGGCGGCCCGGTCCAGAGCCCGCTCGGCCTCCTCCGCCACAGCCCCGCGCAGCGGCGCCAGCCTGCCCTCGATCTCTTCGAGGGAGCCGCGGATCTGGATCCCGGCGAAGGTCGCAGCAGCGGCCGTCACCGAGGTGCCCACCGGGGTCAGCGGGCTGCCTTCGGCCGGGCAGCACCGCTCGTCAGGGCAGACATAGGACCAGAAGCGGCCCGCCGACAGGCACAGCGCCTCCAGCACCGGCACGTCCAGCGCGCCACAGGCCAGTCGGATCCGCTGGGCGAACGGCCGCAGCCGGGTCATCACAGCCCGGCCGTCCTCGTCTCCACACGGCTCCTGACAGAGGTAGACGACGATGCCGTCGGGCTTGCCGCCGCGGCGTTCGCTGCCCCGGACGAGGCAGTCCGCGACCTGCCGGGCGGTGTCCTCCCATTCCGCGGGGGCGGTGGGGATGCCGACACGGAGCCGACCGCCGAAGCGCCCGCCCTCGCCGTGCACGGCGACCATGACGAGAGAGTCGGACGGGTGGAAGCCGAGCATGTAGGGCAGCGCGTCGGCCAGTTCGGCCGGGCTGCGCAGAGTGATCTGGGGTACGCCGGTGGTTCCGGCCGGGCCGATCAGGGACCGGCCGGACGGGCGACGGGCTTCGTTGCTGTTCGTCATGCCACGAAGGTCCCGTGCGTGATCCGATACCGAAAGCCCTGTGGATAAGTGTTGACGGTTCAACTTCCACCGGGATGGGGCGGCATTGGCGCGATGTCAGACACATCGGGTTGCATGGAGGCATGAACGCAGACCTGAGGTCATCGGCTGACTCCGTACTCGCCCGCCTCGTGGGTGACCCCACGGGCACGGCCCGGCTGCGCGAGGACCAGTGGCTCGCGATCGAGGCCCTCGTCGCGCACAAACGGCGTGCGCTCGTGGTTCAGCGCACGGGCTGGGGCAAGTCCGCCGTGTACTTCGTCGCGACCTCGCTGCTGCGGGCGGCGGGCTCCGGCCCGACCGTGATCGTCTCCCCCCTCCT
Organism: Streptomyces sp. NPDC058880; assembly: GCF_042742535.1. Taxonomy (NCBI): domain Bacteria; kingdom Bacillati; phylum Actinomycetota; class Actinomycetes; order Kitasatosporales; family Streptomycetaceae; genus Streptomyces; species Streptomyces sp. NPDC058880. The sequence continues at coordinate 26,642 of NZ_JBHYMC010000023.1, read as the reverse complement.
CGCGCTGATGCGCAATCAGGTCGAGGCCGCGGCCCGGGCCGGGATTCGCGCCCGCACCATCAACTCCGCCAACCCCGAGGAGTGGGAGGGGATCCAGGCCGAGGTTGCGGCGGGCGAGGTCGACGTCCTGCTGGTCAGCCCGGAGCGGCTCAACAACCCGGACTTCCGCGACCAGGTCCTGCCCAAGCTCTCGGCGGCCACCGGTCTGCTCGTGGTGGACGAGGCGCACTGCATCTCCGACTGGGGACACGACTTCCGCCCCGACTATCGCCGGCTGCGCACCATGCTGGCCGACCTCCCGCCCGGCGTACCGGTGCTTGCCACGACCGCCACGGCCAACGCCCGTGTGACCGCCGACGTCGCCGAGCAGCTCGGCACCGGAGCCGGGACGGACGCCCTGGTGCTGCGCGGCCCGCTGGAACGCGAGAGTCTCAGCCTGGCGGTCCTGTCCCTGCCCGACGCGGCGCACCGGCTCGCCTGGCTCGCGGACCACCTCGGCGAGCTGCCCGGGTCCGGGATCGTCTACACGCTGACGGTCGCGGCGGCCGAGGAGGTCACGGCGTACCTGCGCCACCGCGGGCACACGGTGGCCTCGTACACCGGCAAGACGGAGAACGCGGACCGCCAGCAGGCCGAGGACGACCTGCAGGCGAACCGGGTCAAGGCACTGGTGGCCACCTCGGCCCTGGGGATGGGCTTCGACAAGCCGGACCTGGGCTTCGTAGTGCACCTGGGGTCACCGTCCTCGCCGATCGCCTACTACCAGCAGGTGGGACGTGCGGGCCGCGGAGTGGAGCACGCGGAGGTGCTGCTGCTGCCCGGCCGGGAGGACGAGGCGATCTGGCAGTACTTCGCGTCGGTCGCCTTTCCGCCAGAGGAGCAGGTCCGCCGCACCCTCGACGTGCTGGCCCAGGCCGGGCGCCCCCTGTCGCTGCCCGCCCTGGAACCGCTGGTCGACCTGCGCCGCACCCGGCTGGAGACCATGCTCAAGGTCCTCGACGTCGACGGCGCCGTGCACCGGGTCAAGGGCGGCTGGACCTCGACGGGGGAACCGTGGTCCTACGACGCCGAGCGCTACGCCTGGGTGGCGCGTCAGCGGGCGGCCGAGCAGCAGGCCATGCGTGACTACGCGGCGACCACGGGGTGCCGGATGGAGTTCCTGCGCCGGCAGCTCGATGACGACGAGGCCGGGCCCTGCGGCCGCTGTGACAACTGCGCCGGCGCCCGGTTCGCGGCCGAGGTGTCGACAGCCGCGCTCGACACCGCACGCGGCGAGCTGGGCCGCCCCGGTGTGGAGTTGGAGCCGCGCAAGATGTGGCCCACCGGGCTCGCCGCCGTCGGTGTCGACCTCAAGGGACGCATCCCCGCCGGGGAACAGGCCTCGACGGGCCGAGCCCTGGGCCGTCTGTCCGACATCGGCTGGGGCAACAGGCTGCGCCCGATGCTGGCCCCGCAGGCTCCCGACCAGCCCGTTCCGGACGATGTCGCACAAGCCGTGGTCGCGGTGCTCGCCGACTGGGCGCGCGGCCCCGGGGGGTGGGCCTCCGGCGCCCCCGACGCACCAGCGCGTCCGGTGGGCGTGGTCTCGCTGCCCTCGCGCAGCCGCCCCCAGCTGGTCGGCTCGCTGGCAGCGCGGATCGCCGAAGTCGGCCGAATGCCCTTGCTCGGCACGGTCGCCTACACCGACCAGGTCCCCGAGTCCGGGCCGGCGTCCTCCAACAGCGCCCAGCGGGTCCGCGGCCTCCACCAGGCCCTGACGGTCCCGCAGGAGCTGGCGGCGGCGCTGGCGCAGACCCCCGGCCCGGTGCTCCTCGTGGACGACCGCGCGGAGAGCGGATGGACTCTCGCGGTGGGGGCCCGGCTCCTGCGACGCGCAGGCGCAAAGGAGGTGTTCCCGCTGGTGCTGGCGCTCCAGGGGTGACCCCGTGCGTCTTCCTCGGCGTGGCGGGGCAAGGATATGAACGGCATACCGGCGAATTCCGGTCGGCGTCGTCAATTGCTCGTTGCCGCATGCTCGGAAGCCACGCGAGAATTGGAGTGCTCCCGCTCGGCTCCTCGGCACCCTCCTGGGCCGCGCTGCGGCGCGCCCTGACTCCAGCCGTGCCCGTCCGCGGGCGTGTACCCGAAGGGAGGAACGTGACCTTCGGATTCACGCCGCCTTCGACTTCGTCTCTGGCAACAGCCACCGGCGGCGCGAGCCGGCACGGCAGACTGCTGGAACCGTCCGAGTGGTTGTCGGCGGGCATTCCCCTGTTGCGCAATCCGCGCGACGTCGTCAGCGGCCTGCACTCCCGGCACAGTCCGGTTCCCTCGACCGCGGTGATCGCCGTCCTGGGCCCGGAGGAACAGCTCGTGGCGAGCGCTTCCTTCGTACAGCGCTCGGTGTCGGCCGACGGCTGGGAGTACCGCAACGCCCTGCTGTCCCGGCTGCGCCGGGTGCTCCCGCACGACCTGCGTCGGCGGACCCCGGTTCGGACGGCCGTGCTCCTCTACTGCCGCGAGGGCGACGAGCGGTGGACCCCTGAGGACGGGGCCTGGATGTGGGGCCTGCGGGACGCCTGCACCCTGCACGGGCTGCGCTGCGGCGCGTACATCACGCTCACCCGCGACGGCTGGCAGGTGCTGGGCGAAGGGCGCGGTGGCCGGCGACCCAGCTCGGACTCGCGGCCGCAGCGGCTCGGCGACACCGTGGCCGAGTTCGCTCCGCTCGCCCTGCACACCGGTGGCGGTGCGGTCGAGGCCCTGCGCCGGACCGCCGCGCGCTGAGGTCATACCCGTCGCCGGGCTCGGCCGTCTCCGGTTCACGGTGCGGAGCCCGCTCGTGGGCGGGCCTCACGGCCGTACACGCGGAACGGACGTACGGCGGATCAGGCCCCGGCCGCCCACGCGGCCACGCCACGGACCCCGGCCGGGGCTTCAGCGGGGCCGGCTCAACGCCCGCCCCGCCCCTCGCCCATGCCGGGGTACAGGGCGTCAGACGCCCGCACCCAGAACGGAGTTGATCTGCTGCGGGTCACCGCACACGATCAGCAGCGCACCCGCCCGGGTGAGAGCGACCGGCAGGGAACCCGCCACGGTGTCAACCGGACCGCCATTGGCCGCGAAGACCACGACGGGACGACCGGCGGCACGCTTGACCTGGGCCGCGTCCGCGTAGAAGACGTCGTCCCCGGCATCGTGCAGGGCCCAGTAGGCGGGCTCGCCGAAAGACAGCTCGTGAGCGGCCCACGGGTGCGGGTCGCCGGTGGTGAGCACCAGGATGTCGCCGGGCGCGCGCCCGGTGTCGAGCAGCAGGTCCACGGCTTCTTCGGCCGCGTCCAGCGCACCATCGGCGGACGCCGGGATCAGCTGGATCTGCGGCACCGCCGCAGAGACGGACGGTGCGGTGGGGGCTGCGGGAACGGGTCCGGGGGTGGCCTGCGCCGCACGCTGCGCGGGGGGTGCGGGCCGGGCGGGACCGGGGCGGCCGGGCCGCGGGGCGGCGGGACGCGGACCAGGTACGGGGCGGGGGGTCTGCGCGTTGCGGCTCGCGGCCGGCGTGACGCGGGGACCCTGGGCACTCTCGTGAATCTGAGGCTCCTCGATGGCGGGGGTGAGAGGCATGAGTTGACGTCCTTCAAACGCCAGTACGAAACGTACCGGCCGGTGGCACGTGTGTGCGATCAGAAATCGAAGCCGAGTTGGCCTCCGTTTTCCAGCTCCATCGAGTCTTCGCTGCGGCGCACCTTCTTCAGGTGGCGCCATCTGGGCAGCGCGTCGAGGTACGACCACGAGAGCCGGTGGTAGGGGGTGGGCCCCCGCTCCTCCAGGACCGCCCGGTGCACGGGCGAGGGGTATCCGGCGTTGGCGGCGAAAGCGAAGTCTTCGATTCCACCGCCCTGTTCACCGATTTCGGCCATCATGCGGTCGCGGCGGACCTTGGCGATGACCGATGCCGCGGCGACGGCGATACAGGACTGGTCGCCCTTGATCACCGTCCGAACCCGCCAGGGCGGGCCGAGATAGTCGTGCTTGCCGTCGAGTATCACCGCGTCGGGCCGCACCGGTAGGGCTCCCAGCGCACGCTGCGCCGCGAGCCGCAGGGCGGCCGTCATGCCCAGTTCGTCGATCTCCTCGGGTGTGGCGTGCCCGAGCGCGTACGCGGTGACCCAGGCCTCCAGGACGTCCAGCAGGGCATCGCGCCGCTTGGGGGTGAGCAGTTTGGAGTCCGTGAGTCCGGCGGGCGGCCGACGCAGGCCCGTGATCGCCGCGCACACGGTGACGGGACCGGCCCAGGCCCCTCGTCCGACTTCGTCGACCCCGGCGATGACCTTGGCGCCGGTGGTTGCACGGAGGGAGCGCTCGACGGTGTGGGTGGGTGCTTCGTACGGCATGGCGCCAGCAAGGGTACGCCGCCCCGGGCCTGCTGCACACCCCCGCCCCGGTCGGAGCGACATGCGACCGACCTCGGACCCCACCGGACCGTTCCCCTCCGCCACCCCTCCCCGTCTCAGACCCTGAGTAGCGGCACCATCACCTCGTCGATCAGTTCGGCGAGGTCGACGTCCCCCCATTCGCTTCCGCACACCTTGGCCCGATACATCAGCATCGCCGGAATGACGTCCACGACGAACGGACCCGTAGCGTCCGGTCGCACGTCCCCCCGCACGATCCCACGCAGCACAAGCTCCCTGATCAGGCGCTGGGCAGGTTCCTGCAACCCGGACCAGATGACCCCATGAAACCGCTCCGCCGTCGCGTGATCGCATTCGTGAAGTACCGACCAGAGGGCCTGCCCGGCCCGGGAGTACATGACCTCCCTCGTACGGACACACAGCAGATAGAGGTCCTCACGGATCGATCCCGAGTCGGGAATCTCACCGATCCCAGGCAGGCCGGTGCGCAGCGCGTCGGCCACGAGGTCCACCTTCGAGGGCCAGCGCCGGTAGAGCGCAGCCTTCCCGGTCTGCGCGCCGGCCGCGACACCCTCCATGGTCAACGCGTTCCAGCCGACCGTACTCAGTTGCTCCAACGCCGCGTCGAGAATCGCCCGTTCGAGTTCGGGGCCCCTCCTGCGCCCCGGCGACGCCGATGACCAGCGCGAACCCACCATCTCTCCACCTCCGACCGGCCCGAGCACCGACGCCGCATAGATTTCCAGCCTTAGTGAACGCTTGCGTTCACTAAGGCTGGGCTCCTACCGTGGACCCCGTAGTGAACGACAGCGTTCACTATTTCACTTTGGGGGGGGATCCTCAGTGACAAGCTCTCAACTCGCCGCGCCCCGGATACCGGGGGCGGCACGCCGGGAGGGACGCCCCGGCGTGGCGCTCACCGTCATCGCCGCTTGCCAGCTCATGGTCGTCCTCGACGCGACCATCGTGAACATCGCGCTCCCGCACATCCAGACCGCGCTCGACTTCAGCACCACCGGCCTGTCCTGGGTGCTCAGCGCCTACACTCTCACGTTCGGCGGGCTGCTCCTGCTCGGCGGCCGGGCCGGCGACATCCTGGGCCGGCGCAGGGTGTTCCTGGCCGGAATCCTGCTCTTCACCCTGGCCTCGCTCCTCGGTGGCTTCGCCCAGGAACCGTGGCAGCTGCTCGCCGCCCGGGCCCTCCAGGGCGTCGGCGGGGCGATTGCCTCCCCGACCTCGCTCGCCCTGATCACGACGACCTTCCCCGAAGGCCCCGAGCGGAACCGGGCGTTCGGCGTGTTCGCCGCCGTTTCCGCAGGCGGTGGCGCGATCGGCCTGCTGGCAGGCGGCATGCTGACCGAGTGGCTCGACTGGCGCTGGGTGCTCTTCGTCAACGTGCCGATCGGCCTTCTGATCGCCGTGCTCACCCCGCTCTACATCAGCGAGTCCGAGCGCCACCCCGGCCGGTTCGACATCGCCGGAGCCCTCACCTCGACCATCGGCATGGCCTCGCTCGTCTACGGCTTCATCCGCGCCTCGGAGGAGGGCTGGCGCGACCCGCTCACCCTCGGGTCGTTCGCCGCCGCCCTGGTCCTGCTGACCCTCTTCGTCGTCATCGAGTCTCGGGCCCGTGAGCCGATCATCCCGCTGCGCATGTTCGCCGACCGCAACCGCACCGGAACCTACGTGATCATGCTCGGCCTCGCCGCGGCAATGTTCGGCATGTTCTTCTTCATCGTCCAGTTCGTGCAAAACGTGCTGGGCTTCTCACCGATCCGGTCGGGACTGGGCTTCCTGCCCGTCACGATCGCCATCGTCACCGCCGCCGGCCTTTCCCAGCGCTTCCTGCCGCGCTTCGGGCCCAAGCCCTTCATGGTCATCGGATCCGCGCTCACCGGCACCGGGCTGGCATGGCTGACCCTCCTGAGGACCGACAGCTCGTACCTCTCCGGCGTGCTGGGGCCGATGCTCCTGTTCGGCTTCGGCATGGGCCTGAACTTCGTGACGCTGACCCTCACCGCCGTCTCCGGGGTGGAGCCGAAGGAGGCCGGCGCGGCCTCCGGACTGTTGAACGCGAGCCAGCAGGTCGGCGGCTCGCTCGGCCTGTCCATCCTCGTCACCGTCTTCGGCACGGCCAGCCGCGAGGAGGCCTCGAAGCAGGTCCCCGCCTTCCTGTCCCAGGCGGATTCCCAGGCCGCGGCCGCCTTCCGGGAGACCGGGCGGCTGCCCGACCCCTGGGGGGACCTCGTCCTCGCCCAGGGGATCTCCACCTCGTTCATGGCCGCCGTGGCGATGGCCGGCCTGGCCCTGGCCACCGCCCTGCTGGTGATCCGGGTGCGCAAGAGCGACCTGGAGGCCCTGGCCGGGACCGCCGCGAAGGCCGGTCCGGCGGCCTGAATGTTCCTCGCCCACGCGGGTCGGGGGCGGGGGGCGCCCCCCGCCCCCCCCCCTCGGCGGGGGGCCTGCTACTGGCCCCCGGGCCGCCGAGTGGGCCAGGGTCTTTTAAAAAAAATAAGCGGGCGCCGCAG
>NZ_JBHYMC010000023.1:0-19710 GCF_042742535.1 Streptomyces sp. NPDC058880 | reverse complement strand
CTTGTGGTGGGCTCGTTTTTGTTTATACGCCCCCGGCCGGGCCGGGGGGCGTTATTGTCCCGCCCCCCGGGGGGGGGGGCGGGGGGCGCCCCCCGCCCCCGACCCGATCGGCGGGAGTCCTGCTACTCGCCCCGTGACCGCCTAGTGCTCGACCCGGCTGCCGAAGGCGCCCAGGCGCGAGCAGACCTCGTACGAAGCGGTCACCGGACGCTCGCGCAGGATCTGCCGGGCCCGGTACTCCCCCAGGCTCATCGCGTACCAGGGCACGTCGCCGGCCCTGGACAGGTCGTCGTTGATCCCGCGCAGGGCGCAGGACCGACGGGGCTCGGGCAGCCGGTCCAGGGCGGGGACGGCATCCGCGGACAGGGACTGGAAGTAGGCCAGGTCGATCTTCTGGTCCGTCTCGAAGCGGGCCACGTTCCGCTCGGCGACCATTCCATCCGGGGACAGCAGGCCGAAGACCATGACCGCCGCGGCGGCGCCGGCCGCGACCGCGCGGGGCAGCCAGCGCGCACCGAACAGCCCGGCCGCCATGATCAGCACGATGACCAGCCCGAGCCAAAGCTCCATCGCAGCCACCGAGACGCGCAGCCTGGTCAGCCCGTAGGCGTCCACGTAGAGGTCCATGCGGCGCAGCGCGGCCGCGACCACGACGAGGGTCAGCGCGCACAGGATTCCGAGGACGACCCGGACCGTGCGCCGGTCGCCTGCCCCGGAGCGCGGGGCCCAGCGCAGGGCGAGGGCGATCACCGCGAGGGTGAGCAGGGTGGCCCAGAGCAACTGCCAGAATCCCTGGCGGGCGTATTCCGCGTAGGTGAGGCCGGTGCTCTCCAGGACCTGGTCGTAGCCGCCGAAGAGCACGGCCAGCTGGACCGCGTTGAACCCGGCGAAGAGCAGGTTGAGCACGACGAGCGGAAGAGCCCACTCGACCCGGGAACGCGGCCTGCCGGGGGCCACCCTGATCCGGTCCCAGCGCAGCGGGGCTGCCGCGGTACGGGCAGCCGCGATCGCGGTCACCGCGCCGAGGACGAAGAGCATGAGCCGGATGGGCCCGTCCTCGACCGACACGTCGGGTATCAGGCCGCCCAGGAGATCGGCGAAGGCCGCGTCGGCGGAGGCGAACAGGGCACCGAAGAGCACGAGCAGGGCCACGGCCACGGCGGCCGCCTTGGCGACCGGCAGCCAGCGGTCCTTGCCGATCCCTCCGCGCGAGCGCAGCCCCTTCGCGACCCAGGCGATGCCGGACACGGTGGAGTCGGCGAAGCCGAGCGGGCTGAGGAAGACCCCGGGCCAGGTGCGGCTGCCGTGCAGGGCGAGTGCACCCAGCAGCAGGGCGGCCAGGATCGCGAGCGTGGACGGCCAGGCGGAATCGCGCAGCGCGGGTACCGCCAGGAGCGCGAGACAGCCGATCACCCAGGCCAGCGTCCAGGGCCGGGCCCTACGACCGGCCACCCGGGCGGCGGTGTATGCGGCAACGGCGGCGGGCACCACCGCGAGCAGCAGACCGGGGCCCATGCCATCGCCCAGGAGGATCGCGGCGGCGAGGCCGCCGACGAGGACGCAGGCCAAGGTCGCGGTCCGGACGGGGGCGGCTTCGGCGGGGCGCACCACCGTGGCCCAGGACGGCTTCGCGGGCGGATTCGCGGGCGGCGGCCCCCAGGGCCGCGGCTGCTGCTGGTGCCGGTGCGGCTGCCAGCCCGGCAGGACGGCCGGTGCGCCCGGCCGGGACCCGGCCGGGCCGGCGGGCGGATTGCCCTCCGGAGCCGGCTGCGCGGGCGAATCCCCTTTCGGGAGCTCCGCGTTGGCCGCCGCCTCGGGCCGGGCTTCGTCAGCCCCGCCGGTGTTCTCTGACATCGGGTCCCCTCCCCGGTCGGCCGCCCGGGCGTTCAGGTCGGGGCGGCGGTGTCGACAGGGTAGGCAGCCCGCCAGCAGTTTTGAACAGGATCAAAAGTATGCTGTGGCAGGACCGTGACAATCAGAAGGAGGCCGTCACCCCTGCCCGGAAGCCCGCGGCCACCTACCGCCCGGCAGAGGCCACCCGCCGTGAGCCGCCCGCCGTGAGCGGCCCGACACGAGCGCGTATCCGAGCGGCTACGCCGCCGTCTGCGGCAGCCAGGCCGGCAGCACTTCGGTGCGCGCCAGCCAGTCGGCCGGCAGCACCGCGTCCCCGCGCGCACCCAGCACCCCGCCCACGATCGCGCAGGTCGTGTCGACGTCCCCGCCCACCTGCGCAGTGGTCCAGAAGGCCCGCTCGTAGTCGTCCAGCGCCCGCGCCGCCGACCACAGGGCGAAGGGCACGGTGTCGTGGGCACTGGTCCGCCGTCCGCAGCCCAGCACGGCGGCGACGGTGGTCGCGTCGCCGTAGTCCAGCATGTCCCGGGCGCGCCGCAGCCCGGCACCGACCGCGCTGCGCGGCACGAGGGCGATCACCCCGTCGAGCAGATCGGCAGCCTTCGGCGGGGCATCCGTACCGGCGGCCAGCGCGGCCGCCGCGGCGACGGCCATCGCCCCGCACACGGCCTCACGGTGCTGATGCGTCGTGTAGGCGGAGATCTCCGCCTGATGGGTCGCCTGCTCCGGGTCGTCGGCGTACCAGGCGCCCAACGGAGCGATCCGCATGGCGGCGCCGTTCCCCCACGAACCCTGCCCGTTGAACAGTTCGGCGGCCAGCGTGCGCCAGTCCTCGCCCTCCCTCACCAGCCGAAGCATCCGGTTCACCGCCGGCCCGTAGCCGCGGTCGAAGTCGTGGTGGTGCGCGAAGGAACTCGCGAGCGCGTCCTGGTCGACCCGCCCGTGCGCGGCCAGCACGGCCACCACCGAGCAGGCCATCTCGGTGTCGTCGGTCCACTGCCACGTCTCCGTGCCGGAGGGCAGCTCGCGCCGCTTGAGCAGCGGGTAGTTCACGGGGACGAAGTACTGGGAGCCGAGGGCGTCACCCAGCGCCAGCCCGCGGAGGCTGGCCATGGCGCGTGCGTAGCGCCGTTCGGGAGTGGAGTCAGGCGTCATCGCGGGTCACTCTAGCCGTCCAGGTCATAAGGCTCCGGTGTGGTCCACCGCTCAAACGGGCGGTCCATCCGGTACCGGCCGTCGGGCCCCAGCAGGAGCATCCGGAAATCGCCGTTCCCCGGATTGGACAGGGCCTCGAATTCGGCCACCGACCAGTGGAACCAGCGCATGCAAAACAGCCGCATCGTCAGCCCGTGCGTCACCAGCAGCACGTTTTGGGGATGGTCGGGGGCCTCGAAGCTGCGGTAGAGGCTCTCCAGGAAGGACCCGACCCGGTCGTACACGTCCGCACCCGACTCGCCCTGCGCGAAGCGGTAGAAGAAGTGCCCGTACGCGTCCCGGTACGCCTTCTGGAGCCGTACGTCCTCCCGGTCCTGCCAGTTGCCCCAGTCCTGCTCGCGCAGCCTCGGCTCCTCCCGCACCCGGACCCGTGTGGGGTCGAGCCCGAGTTCCCGGAAGGTCTGCAGGGTCCGCCGGTAGGGGGAGACGTACGCGCTGATGGTCTCGTCACCGAAGATCTCGCGCAGCCGGACGCCGGCCGCCGCGGCCTGCTCACGGCCCATACGGGTGAGCCTCAGGGCGTGGTCGGGTTCCCTCTCGTACACCGTGTCGTCGGCGTTCCCCTCCGATTCCCCGTGCCGGACAAGGACGATGCGCCGTGGTCGAACCATCCCATGACCCTATTCGGCCACGGCCGGGCCGTCCGACCGGGCACGCCGGTCGGCCCGGCGCTCGTCATACGGTCACACCGTCCAGGACGGCTCGAGGTCGACGACATCACCGGTGAGGGCTTCGACATCGGCCTGGATCTGGGCACGCAGGGACAGCCTCTCCACCCGCTCCTGCCGGTACTTTCCGTGTTCGGCAGCGGCGTGCCACATGGAGAGCACGAGGAACTCCCGGCCGGGAGCCTCACCGAAGAGGCCTCGGACCATGCCGGGCGAACCCGCCATGGCCGGATTCCACACCTTCTCCTGCATGAGGGCGAAGTGGTCGACCCGGCCCTCGCGGACCCGGGTGTGCGCCACCCGGACAACGTCGGCATCGGTGAAGCGCGGCTCGAAGCCGGTCTTCACGTCGAAGCGGTGGTCGAAGAGGGTGACCCGCAGATCGGTGTAGGTGCCGTGCTGCGCGGCGGCCAGCCTGTCGTGCGAGCGCGCCATAAAGGAGTCGTAGAAGGAACGGCTCTCCCAGAACGCGAAGACATGCGCCACCCCCTGCCGGCCCCTGCTCCAGCCGCCGCCCTGCCCCCGGAATCCCGGCTCGCCCGGCAGCCCCGCCCATTTTCGCTGCCCCCGCTCGAACCCGCGTCGGTCCGTCACCGTGCAGCGAATCCACTTGACCAGCACTGCGCCATCGTACGGGCCGGGCCCGGCCTCGGTCAGTCCCCGGCGAAGTACATCCCCGACAGTTCCTCCGCATCCCCGACCAGACGCTCGACATCCGAACTCCTGGTCGAGCACGGTGTGCTCCACGGGACGGCTGCGCGGGGTCGGGTCGCGCAGCAGGCACGGCCGTGGGCGGGTCGCCACCTGGTGCACTGCGGGCAACGCGGGGACGTCCGGCCGGGGTTCCCCCGCCGCCGCGGGATCCTCCGGAAGCCGGGCCCCAGCCGGAGGGGAGCGCACACGGCCGACGTGCGAAGGGGACCGGCCGATGGCCGGCCCCCTTCGTGGACCGCGGGCGGCTACGGGCGCGGACTACGTCCGGCGCCGCCTGCGGGCCGCCGCCGCGCCCGGTGTCAGCTGCAGCCGCTGGTGGAGCCGCAGCCCTCGCAGATGTAGCAGGAGCCGGCCCGCTGCATCTTCGTACCGCAGGAGAAGCAGAGCGGGGCGTCCGCCGAGACACCGAGCTGCATCTCGACCAGTTCGGCGCTGCTGTGGGCGGCCTTGCGCTCCGGGGCCGGGACGGCGACGGGGGCGGGCTTCGGGGCCGAGGGCACAGCGGCGAGCGGGGCCGACTGGGCCAGCGACTCAGTGTCCAGCTCCTCCTCGAGCGGCTCGTAGGAGCCCGTCTCCAGGTGGCGCTGGCGCTCGTCGGCCGTGTGGATGCCGAGCGCGGAGCGGGTTTCGAAGGGCAGGAAGTCCAGTGCCAGACGACGGAAGATGTAGTCGACGATCGACTGCGCCATCCGCACGTCCGGGTCGTCCGTCATGCCGGCCGGCTCGAAGCGCATGTTGGTGAACTTCGAGACGTAGGTCTCCAGCGGCACGCCGTACTGGAGGCCGACGGAGACGGCGATCGAGAAGGCGTCCATCATGCCCGCGAGGGTCGAGCCCTGCTTGGACATCTTCAGGAAGACCTCGCCCAGGCCGTCGTCCGGGTAGGAGTTCGCGGTCATGTAGCCCTCGGCGCCGCCGACCGTGAAGGAGGTGGTGATGCCGGGGCGGCCCTTGGGGAGGCGCTTGCGGACGGGACGGTACTCGATGACCTTCTCGACGGCGGCGCGGATGGTCTCCTCCGTCTTGGCGGTGACCTCCTCCTTCTCCTCTTCCTTCTTCTTGGCGGAGAGGGGCTGGCCGACCTTGCAGTTGTCGCGGTAGATCGCGAGCGCCTTGACGCCGAGCTTCCACGCCTCGAAGTAGATCTCCTCGATCTCCTCGACGGTCGCCGACTCCGGCATGTTGACCGTCTTCGAGATCGCGCCGGAGATCCAGGGCTGGATCGCGGCCATCATGCGGACGTGGCCCATCGGGGAGATGGCCCGCTCGCCCATCGCGCAGTCGAAGACCTCGTAGTGCTCGGTCTTCAGGCCCGGGGCGTCGACGACGTTGCCGTGCTCGGCGATGTGGGCGACGATCGCCTCGATCTGCTCCTCCTGGTAGCCCAGGCGGCGCAGGGCCTGCGGGACGGTGCCGTTGACGATCTGCATCGAGCCGCCGCCGACGAGCTTCTTGAACTTGACCAGGGCCAGGTCCGGCTCGACACCGGTGGTGTCGCAGGACATCGCGAGGCCGATGGTGCCGGTCGGCGCGAGGACGGAGGCCTGGGAGTTGCGGAAGCCGTTCTTCTCGCCGAGGCGCAGGACGTCCTGCCAGGCCTCGGTGGCCGCGGCCCAGATCGAGTTGTCCAGGTCCTCGGTGCGCGGCGCGACGGCGTTGGCGTCGGCGTGCTGCTTCATGACGCGCTTGTGCGCCTCGGCGTTGCGGGCGTAGCCGTCGTACGGGCCGACGATGGCGGCCAGCTCGGCGGAGCGCTTGTAGGCGGTGCCGGTCATCAGCGAGGTGATCGACGCGGCCAGGGTGCGGCCGCCGTTCGAGTCGTACGCGTGGCCGGTGGCCATCAGCAGGGCGCCGAGGTTGGCGTAGCCGATGCCCAGCTGGCGGAAGGCGCGGGTGTTCTCGCCGATCTTCTGCGTCGGGAAGTCCGCGAAGCAGATGGAGATGTCCATCGCGGTGATGACGAGCTCGACGACCCTGGCGAAGCGCTCGGCGTCGAAGGACTGGTTGCCCTTGCCGTCGTCGTTAAGGAACTTCATCAGGTTGAGGGAGGCGAGGTTGCAGGACGTGTTGTCCAGGTGCATGTACTCGCTGCAGGGGTTGGACGCGGTGATCCGGCCGGACTCGGGGCAGGTGTGCCAGTTGTTGATCACACCGTCGTACTGGATGCCCGGGTCGGCGCAGGCCCATGCGGCCTCGGCGAGCTTGCGGAAGAGCGCCTTGGCGTCGACCTTTTCGATGACCTCACCGGTCATACGGGCCCGCAGGCCGAACTCGGTGCCGTTCTCGACGGCCGTCATGAACTCGTCGTTCACACGGACGGAGTTGTTGGCGTTCTGGTACTGGACGGACGTGATGTCGTCGCCGCCCAGGTCCATGTCGAAGCCAGCGTCGCGCAGGGCGCGGATCTTCTCCTCCTCCTTCACCTTGGTCTCGATGAAGGCCTCGACGTCCGGGTGGTCCACGTCCAGGACGACCATCTTGGCCGCGCGGCGAGTGGCGCCGCCCGACTTGATCGTTCCCGCGGACGCGTCGGCGCCGCGCATGAAGGAGACCGGGCCGGAGGCGTTGCCGCCGGAAGAGAGGAGCTCCTTGGAGGAGCGGATGCGGGAGAGGTTCAGGCCGGCGCCCGAGCCGCCCTTGAAGATCATGCCCTCTTCCTTGTACCAGTCGAGGATCGACTCCATGGAGTCGTCGACGGCCAGGATGAAGCAGGCGGAGACCTGCTGGGGCTGAGGTGTTCCGACGTTGAACCACACCGGGGAGTTGAAGCTGAAGATCTGGTGCAGCAGGGCGTAGGTCAGCTCGTGCTCGAAGATCTCCACGTCGGCGGGCGACGAGAAGTAGCCGTGGTCCTCGCCGGCCTTCGTGTACGTCTTCACGATCCGGTCGATCAGCTGCTTCAGACCGGTTTCGCGCTGCGGGGTGCCCACCGCGCCGCGGAAGTACTTGCTGGTGACGATGTTGACCGCGTTCACCGACCAGAAGTCGGGGAACTCGACGCCGCGCTGCTCGAAGTTGACCGAGCCGTCGCGCCAGTTGGTCATGACGACGTCACGGCGCTCCCAGTTCACCTCGTCGTAAGGGTGCACGCCCGGGGTGGTGTGGATGCGCTCGATACGCAGGCCGCCCTTAGCAGCCTTGGTTCCCTTGGCGCGGGAACCACGTGCCGAGCTGCTCGCCGTCTCTGTCATGCCGCTGCCTCCCATATGCGGGCAAAAACGCCCTAAAGTGCCAGCGATATTCCGCGGCACAATGCTGTGTCTGTGTGTCTACGTCTCTTGGCACGGCCGACCGGCCGCGACCCGGTGTACGAGCACCGCGTCGCGGGCAGCCCGGTCAGTCGGCGGCGGAGGCGGGCACGGGGACCGGAGCGGTCCCGCCGTGCTCGCACTCTTCGGGGTGAGGCCGCGGCTCGCGCAGTTCCGCGATGGCGGTCTCGAAGTCTTCGAGGGTGTCGAACGCTTTATAGACGGACGCGAACCGAAGGTACGCGACCAGGTCGAGCTCCTGCAGCGGGCCGAGTATGGCCAGACCCACGTCATGGGTGGTCAGCTCGGCACTGCCGGTGGCGCGCACCGCCTCCTCAACCCGCTGGCCGAGCTTGGCGAGGGCGTCTTCGGTGACCGGTCGCCCCTGGCACGCCTTGCGCACGCCGGAGATGACCTTGGTACGACTGAAGGGTTCGGTCACCCCGCTGCGCTTGATCACCATCAGCGAGGCCGTCTCCACCGTCGTGAAGCGACGGGAGCAGTCGGGGCACTGACGGCGCCGGCGAATCGACGTGCCGTCGTCCGTGGTGCGGCTGTCGACGACGCGGCTGTCGGGGTGCCTGCAGAAGGGGCAGTGCATGGTTCCCTCACCCTCCTTCTCGGCACGACTGAATCACCCCATGGAGCCCCAGACCGACGGAGACGGACTCTGCCGGGGGCTCGCGGAGCAGGCACCAGCATATGCGATCCCAGGAGCCTCAGCGGAACCAGGGACCACAACTTCTGGGTGGCCGCGCCCATCCAACCACTAGATCTTGGGTTGCGACGGATTTAGACACCCCTGCGTGTCGCGACGTCCGATAGCCGGATACGAGGCCCCCCGGTGCCACACTGGGCACACGACCGAACGGCGGCGACCCGACCGGGAAGGGTACCGTAAGCAGCGGATCCCGAGTCGAACCCGCGTTCGTCGATCCGATCGCCTATACACCCCACCATGTGCCCACGCAGGCCGATCTGCGATTTTTCACTCGAACGTGTGTTTGGCGCAACCTTTCGAAAGCAACTACCGTTGTCCAGCTAGGGAGAACATTTCGAGAGGGGCCGACGTGACCACCACCGCAGACAGTGCCGCCATCACTGCCCAGAACCGCTCCCAGAACCGACTCGAGCCGGTGCATGCCATGAACGACGCAAACCTGAACCCGGAGACGGACGCCGCGGTGCGCCCCGCGCGCTCGCTGCCAGGTCGACCTCCAGGCATTCGCGCCGACAGCTCCGGGCTCACGGACCGGCAGCGGCGGGTCATCGAAGTCATTCGCGACTCCGTGCAGCGCCGTGGTTACCCGCCGTCGATGCGGGAGATCGGCCAGGCGGTCGGCCTGTCCAGCACGTCGTCGGTGGCCCACCAGCTGATGGCCCTGGAGCGCAAGGGCTTCTTGCGCCGCGACCCGCACCGGCCCCGGGCCTACGAGGTGCGCGGCTCCGACCAGCCCAGCTCGCAGCCCACGGACACCACCGGCAAGCCCGCCGCCTCCTATGTTCCCCTGGTCGGCCGGATCGCGGCCGGCGGCCCGATCCTCGCCGAGGAGTCGGTCGAGGACGTGTTCCCGCTCCCCCGCCAGCTCGTCGGTGACGGGGAGCTCTTCGTCCTCAAGGTCGTCGGCGACTCGATGATCGAGGCAGCCATCTGTGACGGCGACTGGGTCACGGTCCGCCGACAGCCCGTCGCGGAGAACGGCGACATCGTCGCCGCGATGCTGGACGGCGAGGCCACCGTCAAGCGCTTCAAGCGCGAGGACGGCCACGTGTGGCTCCTCCCGCACAACGCCGCCTACCAGCCGATTCCCGGCGACGAGGCGACCATCCTCGGCAAGGTCGTCGCGGTTCTGCGCCGGGTCTGACCCCGCCGCTCCCTAGCCAGCCCCCGGGACCCACTGCGCCGGTCCCGGGGGCTGTCCGTGTCTTCGGCGCCTCCCCGCGGGTGCTCTTCCCCGCGGGCCTTCCCTACGCGCCGTCGGCCTGCGCCGACGCGTCGATCGCCGCCAGCGAGCGGCGGACCTGGTTGCGGTCCGTGGTGTACCAGAAGTCCGGCAGCGTGGCCCGCAGGAAGCTTCCGTACCGGGCCGTGGCCAGGCGGGGGTCCAGGACCGCGACGACACCCCGGTCTCCCGAAGCCCGGACGAGCCGGCCCGCACCCTGGGCCATCAGAAGGGCGGCGTGCGTGGCGGCGACGGCCATGAATCCGTTGCCCCCGTGCTCCTCCACCGACTTCTGGCGGGCGCTCATCAGCGGGTCGTCGGGACGCGGGAAGGGAATCCGGTCCATGACCACCAGCTGGCAGCTGGGGCCGGGCACGTCCACGCCCTGCCACAGGGACAGCGTCCCGAACAGGCAGGTCTTCGGGTCGGCGGCGAAGGTCTTGATCAGCTCGCCCAGCGTCTCCTCGCCCTGAAGCAGAATCGGGTTGTCGAGTCGGCCGCGGAGCTCCTCGGCGGCCGCCTTGGCGCCGCGCATGGAGGAGAACAGCCCGAGGGTCCGGCCGCCCGCCGCCTCGATCAGCTCGGCGAGCTCGTCCATCATGTCGCCGCGGGTGCCCTCACGGCCCGGCGTGGCCAGGTGCTTGGCGACGTAGAGGATGCCCTGTTTCGGGTAGTCGAAGGGTGAGCCGACGTCCAGGCCCTTCCACAGGGGCACGTCGTCTCCCTCGACCCCCTCCGGCGAAAGCCCCAGGGACGCGGCCACACCGTTGAAGTCGCCGCCGATCTTCAAAGTGGCGGAGGTCAGCACCACCGAACGGTCCTCGAAGAGCTTCTCCCGCAGCAGCCCGGACACCGACAGCGGGGCGACGCGGAGGGTGGCGCCGAAGCGGTCGTGCCGCTCGTACCAGACGACGTCGTACTCGGATCCGTTCGTGATCCGCTCCGCCACGGCGTGAATGTTCTCCACCGCCGCCAGGGCCTGCTTGCGGACCGCATCCTCGTCGTGGACGGACTTGTCACGGGTGGCGCCCATGGCCGAGATCACGTTGCGCGCGGCATCCCGCAGGGACATCAGGGCGTAGCCGAGGTCCTCGGGGATCTCTTCCAGTCGGCCCGGGAGCGCCAGCTCCATGACGCGCTCGAAGGTTTCGGAGGCGGTCTGCAGACCGTCCGCGATCTTCTCGTCGACCAGCTTCGCGGAGCGCTTCACGGCACGGTTGACCTGGCCGGGGGTGAGCTCGCCGGTGGCGACTCCGGTCACCCGGGAAACCAGCTCGTGCGCCTCGTCGACGATCAGCACCTCATGCTGCGGCAGCACCGGAGCGCCCTCGATGGCATCGATGGCGAGCAGCGCGTGGTTGGTGACGACCACATCCGCGAGCTTGGCCCGCTCGCGCGCGGCCTCGGCGAAACACTCGGCCCCGTAGGCGCATTTCGTCGCGCCCAGGCACTCGCGGGAGGAGACGGAGATCTGCGACCAGGCCTTGTCCGAGACACCCGGTGTCAGGTCGTCGCGGTCGCCGGTCTCCGTCTCGTCGGCCCAGTCCCGCAGCCGCAGCAGGTCCTTGCCGAGCTTGCTCGTGGGAGCGGCGGCCTCGAACTGGTCGAAGAGCCCCTCCTCCTCGTCCTGCGGGGCACCTTCGTGCAGGCGGTGCAGGCACAGGTAGTTCGACCGGCCCTTGAGCATGGCGAACTGGGGTCGGCGGCGCAGCTGCGGATGCAGTGCGTCCACCGTCCGGGGCAGGTCACGCTCGACGAGCTGCCGCTGGAGGGCCAGAGTCGCGGTGGCCACGACCACACGCTCGCCGTGGGCCAGGGCCGGCACCAGGTAGCCGAGCGACTTACCGGTGCCGGTACCCGCCTGGATGAGCCGGTGGGAGTTGTCGTCGATCGCTTCGGCGACGGCTTCGGCCATGGCCACCTGGCCGGGGCGCTCCGTACCGCCGACGGCGGAGACGGCGGCGTGCAGCAGGTCGGGGAGAGAGGGCTTCGTCATAGCACTGCCACCCTACGGGGCCCCGCTGACAGCATGCGCACACCGGCGGGGATTCACGGCCCGTGGAGGGGGTTGGGCACGGTCCCGTATTGCACGGCGTGCGGGCGGTCGGGGCGGTCTCGGTAGCCGTCCTCGTACAGCCGGTTCCTGTTCAGGCACAGCCTGGCGATGCGCTCGCCGAGCAGGTCGAAGAGCTCGAAGCGGTCCTTGAGCTCGGGGAACCGGGCCTGATGGCGCAGAATCTCGGCCCGTGCGAGCGACCAGAATGCGTCCTCGGGGACGCCGAGGCGATCCTCGCAGAGCGCAGACAGGTAGCGGAAGACTCCGATGAACAGCCCGGAGTGGATGAACTGCGGCAGGAAGTCGGCGGGCTCGGTGAGCAGGACGGCCCGGACCTCGGCGGGTACGGAGGCCAGCTCGGGCAGCGGCTCGTCGCTGATGTTGACGTCGTCCACGAAGTCCTTCACGGCGAGCCGGACCGGGACATCGTGCTCATCGAAGATCACGACGGCGTTCTCGCCGTGCGGGGAGAAGACCGTGCCGTAGCGGTAGAGGAAGTGGAGCAGCGGCGGCAGGACGGCCGCGAAGAGCCGCTGCAGCCATGCGGCGGGCGTCAGACCGGAGCGGGCGACGAGCTCGGCGGTGAACGACCGGCCGCAGGGGTCGGTGTGCAGCAGTGACGCGAGCGTACGGGCGCGCTCCCCGGCCGCGAGGAGACCGGTCAGGGGCTCGCGCCAGATCGCGCCGAGGAGTTCCTTGTACTGGTACGGCACCTCGGGGAGCAGTTCGTACACGGGGTGGCGGACGGTGACGGAGGCGACTTCACCGAGCAGGATCACGCGGCACTCGTCGCGCAGGAAGGGGTCGGCGTCGCGGAGGGAGTGGATCCAGGCGGTGACGGCGGGGGCCGCGAGGGCGAGGTCCGAGGGCAGTCCGCGCCAGACCATGGTGTTGAAGACGGACAGCGGCAGTTTCACGCTGTGCCGATCGGGGCGGGTGAGGTTGAGGAAGGTGCGGATCGACTGCTGAGGCAGGCGGACGTCCGGGTCGGCGGGGAGGGGGACGAGATCCCCGGAGGCGAGTGCCGGGGCGAAGAGGGGAACGACCACCTCGTCCCACTGCCAGGGGTGCACGGGGAAGTAGAGGTAACGCAGCGGGTCGAGGCCGCGGTCGCGGAGGGCCTGGTCGAAGGCCGCTCGGGTGGCCGGGTCGAGCTCTGCGGAGTAGAGGCGCGCGGGGTCCTCCAAGCCGCCGGTTCCGCGGTAGGCGGCAAGCGAGGTGTGGGCGGCGAGCCAGGGCAGGCGCTGGTGGCTGCGTGCCTCGGGGGCCCAGGCTGCGGTGTCGGAGGCGGACAGCCCGATACGGCCCTTGTTGAGGACGAGCCAGGGGTGGCCGGTCTGGTGGCCTTCGAGGGCCGCGTAGTCGAGGTCGGCGAGGACGTCGGCGGTGAGGGCGGTGTGGTCGATCCGTGCGTCCGCGGCGAGGGTGGCGCTGAGTTCGCGGACGAGGTGGCCGAGGGTGGCTCCGTCAAGTCCGAGGAGGGTGCGGGCGCGGACGAGGAAGGCGTACGGGTCCCCGAAGGAGACCGGCGCGGGCGGGGCGGGCGGAGGTGGTCCGAGGGTGATGGTGTCCGGATCGACGTGCCAACTGCCGTACGAGCGGCGGCGGGCCCGGAAACCGAGACTGCTGCCGTCGTCGAGGGTCACGGTCCAGGCATCACCGGCGACGGCCGGGACGGGGACGGGGACGGGGACGGGGACGGGGACGGGGACGGGGCGGATGATCTCCTCGTAGGCGAATTCGGCGAGCATCTTGGCGAGGAGCCTGCGGGCGGCGGACTCCCAGGTCGGGCGGGTGAGTTCAGGTGGTGTGCAGGGGTGCTGGGGCGACGGTGGCAGGATCTTTTCCGTCGGGCCGGGGGCTGCTGGGAAGTTCGGCACGTGACTCCTCGCAGATCGGGAACTTTGCTGCGCGACGCGGAGTTTTCGAAGGGAGAGGTGCGGAGCGACGGCGGTCGCGGCGTGCGGGGCAGTGATCAGAGGAGATTGCGCAGCGCCCGCTCCCGGATCATCAGGGCGGCGCGCTTCTCGGGGAGGTCGATTTCCGCGTGGCAGCGGAAGCCCGAGCCGAGGAAGGCCGATACGGAGGGGGTGTTGCGGATGTCCGGTTCCGCGACGACGCGTGTGCAGCGGGGACGGTTGCCGAGGACCAGGTCGGCGACGCCTCGCAGCAGTGCCGTGCCCAGCCCGCGGCCGCGGTTCGTACCGTCTCCGATGAGCAGGTGGATACCCGTGTCGTGGGGGCGCGCCGGATAATGGCGGGAGAGCGGGTCGAGGTCGGCCCGGTAGATCTCCCAGTAGCTCATCGGCACGCCGTCGAGAACGCCGAGGCAGGGGATGCTCCGGCCGTCGCCGTCGAGCTGGGCCCGCAGGTGGGCCGCGGTAACCGCGGCGGGGCCGGCGAGCTCCCAGTAGGCGTTCACCTCAGGGTCGTTCATCCAGCCGGTGAGGAGCTCCAGGTCTCGTCCCGGCCGTACGGGTTCCAGGCGGAAGGTCCCGGCCCGGGTGGTGACGCTGCCCCAGGTGGCGGGTGAATCGAGCAGGTCGGCCTCGGCGAGCAGGGGCAGCAGGCCTGCGTTGCGGCACGGTACGGCGGTGTGCTGGACGGCGCCGAGGGCGTAGACGGCGTCAGGGGCGTCGAGACCGGGTCCGGCGTAATCGGCGGCGGTGTCCGTGAGGCTCATCGGGGGCTCTCCTCCGCGTCGGGCGCCGACGCGTCAAGGGTGAAGGGGGTTGGTGATGGTGACGTAGACGGACTGGGTGTCGACGGGGCCGACGAGCTCGTCGAGGCCACCCAGGCGGGTGAGCAGGTTCGCCTTGCAGCGCAGGGTGGGCGAGTCAAGCAGCCGGGTGGGGAGCGGGCCGAGGCCCGCGGCCTTGGCGAGGAAACGGCGGAAGGCGGCGAGGAGGACGCGTTCGTCGGCGAGGCGCTGGGAGCCGAAGGCACCGATCAGGCCCAGCACGTTGTTGATGCCGAGGTAGTAGGCGAAACGTTCGTCGGTGACGGGGTCCGGGACAAAGGTGTCGCTGCGGGTGCCGATTCCGGGGAGCCGTTGCTCCAGTTCGGTCCGGCGGGACTCGCGGAAGTAGTAGCCCTGGTTGTCCCGGTAGCGGCCACCGGTCGGCCATCCTGCCGGGTCGAGAAGGACCAGGGTGTTCTGCTGGTGCGCTTCGAGGGCGATGCCGGCGAGGGCGTCGAAGGCGAGGACCGGCAGGACCACGTGGTCGAGGTAGCGCAGGAACCACTCGGCGGCGACGGCCGTGGTGGTGTGTCCGGTGGCGGAGGCGAGACCGGAGACGATCTCGGCGAGCCGGGAGCGCATGGTGGTCCGGCCGGGCCGCGGTCGGGGAGAGGTGAGTGCGGCGACGCAGGCGGCGTCGTCGCCCGGGCGGAAGGGGTTGTGGCGCAGCAGGGCGTCGAGACCGGGGACGGGGGTGCCGTCCGGGGCGTCCACGGCCACCCAGGCCGGGTCGCGGACGATGTCGAAGCCCGGGTGGGCGGCCTGCCACTGCTCGGCGAGGCCGGTGCGGAGCAGCCGGTGTACCTCGACGCCCCGGTGGAGTTCCTTGCGGAGGTTCTCGCGGCGGGAGTTGGTGATGCGCAGACCCAGGGAGAGCTTGAGCATCGCGGGGGCGCCGGGCCGGTGGACGGTGCGGACGGAGGAGGTCGGGTACCAGGCCTCCCCCTGGGGACCCAGGTCGTGCAGGAGTCCGGCGTCACGCAGGGCGGTGACGGATGGGCGTTGGAGGAGGTCGCGGGCCTGCCAGGGGTGCAGGGGAAGGGGGGTGGTGCCGTCGGGCAGCGACAGTCCGGGGGCGAGCCGGCCGATGAGCTGCGGAGCGGAGACGGGGCGGCCGCGCTCGGTCCAGGCTGATTCGGTGGCGAGGGCGGAGTGCTCGACCGCGAACCAGTGCAGGGGGAAGGAGCCGTGGAGTTCGGGTGAGTAGCGGGGAGCCTCGGTCTCGGAGAGTCCTTCGCGGCTCTTGGGGTCGGGCTGGAGGGGGTGGCCAAGGAGGAGTGACTGTTCGGCGGTGAGGAAGCGGTCCGCGCCGGCGGGGGCCGGGGCGGTGGGGCGTTCTCGCCGGTCGGCGATGAACTCGGCGGTACGGCGCACCGAGTCGGCGACCCGGCCGACGAGGTCGGCGCTGCCTCGGCCGTCGACCGCACCCTCGCGGGCGATGAGCGCGGCCAGGGTGACGGCGTCCAGGCACGGCGCGGTGATGGGTGTGCCTTCGAGACGGGCCGGGCCGAAGCGGTGCCAGCCGGTGTGGGACCAGTGGCGGACAGCGACCAGCACGGCGGTGCCGGATGCGGGAAGGGGGATGCGCAGGGGGCTCCCGGCGGGTGCGTCAGGGCGGCGCAGGCCGGACTCTCGGATCCAGCAGCGGAGCAGGTTCTCCACCGCCGCGGCCTCGGCGGCGAGGGCCGGTTCGGGGTGGTCCAGGGGGTCGGGTCCGGCGGTGGGCTCCGGCCGGACGAAGCCCGGCCGGCCGGTGCGGGCGCGGGGCGTGCCGTCCTTCTGCCGGGGCACCGTGGTCGCCGCCCCGGCGTCGGCTGCGCCCTGCTCCGGGGGCGGCCCGCCCGGAGCGGCCTCCCGCGCCAGGGCGTACCCGGCCGTGCTCCTGCCGGCGTGGGCCCCGGTGGCGGAGCGGTGTGCGGGGGACGGCTCGACCGAGGAGATGTGCGGTTCGGCCCTGCCCGGCACCGCGTCGGGAGTTGGGGCGTTCCCGGTGCTGATGCGGGGCCCGGCGTCGGCGGGCGCGGCCTGCGCGCTGGTGGCCGGTGGACGCGCGGCCGGCGTGGCGGGCAGCTGCGGCAGCGCGGGGTCCCGTACGGCTTCGACGTCCGCCGCCGGCGCGGGGTCGACCACCGGCGAGGGCTGTGCCGGGGCGTCGGCTCCGCGTCCGGGGAGGGACGACGCCGTGCGGGCTCGGTCGGGCAGCGGCTGCGGGTGGTCCGGCTCGCCCACGGCGGCGGGCACGGAAGCGGCGGAAGCCGGGTCTTGCGGATGGGGGCCGGACTGCATCGGGGTGGGCTGGTACGGCTCTGGCATCACGGATCCTCGGGGTGCGGGTCAGCGGGGCCGGCGGGCGGCGGCCGGGATGGCGTCGGCGAGGCGATCGAGGACCGCTGCGGCCTGCTCGTCGGTCAGGGTCAGCGGCGGGAGCAGCCGGACCACGGCCCCGTGGCGGCCTCCGAGTTCGACGATCAGACCGCGTTCCAGGCACTCCTGGCGGACGGCCGCTGCGAGGGCCGGTGCGGCGGCTCCGGTGTCGGGGTCGACCAGTTCGAGGCCGATCATGAGGCCCCGGCCCCGGACGTCCCCGATGCAGGGGTGCCCGGAGGCCAGACCGCGCAGGGCCGCCAGCATCCGGTCGCCGAGAGCGGCGGCGCGTTCGGCGAGCCGGTTCTCGCGGACGAAGGCGAGCGTGGCCGTACCGGCGGCCATAGCGAGCTGGTTGCCGCGGAAGGTGCCGGCGTGGGCACCCGGGGTCCAGATGTCCAGGCCTGATCGGTACACGATCACCGCGAGGGGCAGGCTGCCACCGATCGCCTTGGACAGGACCATCACGTCGGGCACCACCCCTGCGTGGCCCACGCCCCAGAAGGCGCCGGTGCGGCCCACGCCGGTCTGGACCTCGTCGGCGATGAGGGGGATCCCCCGCGATGCGGTGATCTCGCGCATGCGGCGCAGCCAGCCGTCCGGGGCCGGGTTGACCCCGCCCTCGCCCTGCACGGGTTCGACGATCAGGCCCGCGGGCAGCGGGACGCCGCCCTTGGGGTCGTCGAGCAGGTTCTCCGTCCAGCGCGCGGCCAGTTCGGCTCCCTCGGCGCCTCCGACGCCGAACGGGCAGCGGAAGTCCTGCGGGTAGGGAAGCCTGGTCACCCGGGGCTCGGAAGCGCCTCCCGAGGCGTCCAGGGCGCCGGCGGTCATGCCGTGGTAGGCACCGGTGAAGGCGAGGAGTCCGGAGCGCCCGGTCGCGGTGCGCACCAGTTTGAGGGCGGCTTCCACCGCGTCCGTACCGGCGGGCCCGCAGAACTGGATGCGTGCGTCGGCTGCCAGTTCGGGCGGCAGGTTGGCGAACAGCTCCGTGGTGAAGGCGTCCTTGACCGGTGTCGCGAGGTCCAGCACGTGAAGTGGTGCGCCCGAGTCGAGGACTGCGCGGACCGCTTCGAGCACCACCGGGTGGTTGTGTCCGAGCGCAAGGGTGCCGGCACCGGAGAGGCAGTCCAGGTAACGGCGGCCGTCGGCGCCCTCGATGGTCAGACCGCGGGCCCGCACCGGGACGATCGGCAGAGACCGGGCGTAGGTCCGGGCGGCTGACTCGCGCTGCGCCTGCCTGCGCAGAATGCCGTCCTGACCTGCTGCGCGGCTGCCCTGCGGCGGCACTTCGGAGCTCCCCTGCGGCGGGGTCCGTGTCGCTGCCGCCGCCCCGGCCTGCTCGGTGAAAGCCACGCGCACCGCTCCTCCCGCACTGACTGCACTTTCGGATTGCCCTTCGAACACCAACGCTCCCCCCGTCCCCCGTACGTACCAACGACGGTGACGGCGACGGATCACGGGTGGACTCAAGATCCTTGTCATGAAGTGAGCATCAGGAACCATCGACCCGGGCTGGGTCGTCCAAGGCGGCAGCGGCATAGTGGGGGGCTCCACTCCACGCCTCGAACCTCCAGGGGGACGAACGACATGCGACCGAACCGACCGGTCACCGCGACACTGTGCGCGGCCGCCCTCGTGCTGACCGCCGCAGCCTGCGGTCCCGGCGACGGGGAGGCCGGCGGCGACGCCAAGCCGACCGTGGCGGCGAGCCTTCCGGCCGCGGACGGGATCAAGATCCCGGACCAGCTCAAGGAGAAGCTCAGGGAGCGCGGCATCGACGTGGAGAAGTGGAAGGGGGGTGAGTGGAAGAACTGGAAGAAGGACGACTGGCTTCGCGAGGCGGGCGACTACATCAACCCGATCATCGAGGACCTCTGGGACCCGGACCGGATGCGCGACGCCGAGCAGCCGCAGCGTCCGTCCGTCGACCCGGACGCGGGCAAGGACCAGGGCGTCACCGACCCGACCCCGGCGCCGGTGGCGGCCAAGCCGGCCAGCGCGCCCTACCACGCCAGCGTTCCGGAGTCCGGCAAGGTCTTCTTCGACGGACCCGAGGGCTCGATGGTGTGCTCGGCGACCGTGGTCAAGGATCCGGCGCACCCCGGCAAGTCGAACCTGGTCTGGACGGCGGGCCACTGCGTGCACGCGGGCAAGGCGGGCGGCTGGTACCGCAACATCGCGTTCGTCCCGTCCTACAACAACGCGGGCAAGCCGTCGGCGCAGCTCAAGGGCGCGCCGCGTGAGCAGGTGGCCCCGTACGGCGTGTGGTGGAGCGACTGGGCCCAGACGTCCGACCAGTGGATCGCCACGGGCGGTCCGACCGGCGGCGCGGGGGCTCCGTACGACTTCGCCGTACTGCACGTGACGCCCGAGAGGGGGAGCGGCAAGTCCCTGGAGGAGACTGTCGGTTCGGCGCTCCCGGTCGAGTTCGCCGCGCCCGCCGTGCCGAAGGTCGCGGGCATCACGGCGACGGGTTACCCGGCGGCGGCCCCGTTCGACGGCCAGAAGGCCTTCCAATGCACGGACAGGCCGGGCCGGCTGACCCTGAAGGCGAACGAGCCGGTGATGTACCGCATCGGCTGCACGATGACCGGCGGCGCCTCCGGCGGCGGTTGGGTCGCGGCGGGCGCGGACGGGCGGCCGGCGCTGGTGTCGAACACCTCGATCGGCCCGGCCAAGGCGGGCTGGCTGGCCGGACCGCGGCTCGGCCCGGAGGCGAAGGGCATCTTCGACGCGGTGAGCCGCAAGTTCAAGTAGCCCCTGCCCGGGAGCACCGGCCCCGGAGCGGGAACGAACGGGTGAGGGCCCCTGCACGTCTTGGGTTCAAGGGGTCGTCGCAACACCACTTGGTTTCAGGTGGTGAGTAGATCACGTAGACGCTCGGCTGGGGTATCCCAGTCGAGCGTCTTGC